>CAZLCK010000072.1:0-1797 GCA_964558235.1 uncultured Coriobacteriaceae bacterium | reverse complement strand
TTGCGTATATGCTCCTGCATATTAGAATCTATTAGTCTTTTTTGTTTCTAAAGTAAGCTGGCGTTTCTAGATCATCGATTCTAAGATCCCCATTGCTTACAAGTTTTGCCATTCTTAAAGCCGCTAGATCTTGATTCTCTTGTGTTTTAGTATCGATGACTGGAGGCACATTCTCGATAACATCCTTTTCAAAGCCAGTGGCAATTATTGTGGCTCTTATCGTATCTTGTGGCATAGTATCATCATATCTTATCCCTTGGATAATCTTAGCATCAGCATCTACCGTCTCTTGGATGAAATCCATAGCTTCACCCATTTGTAGCACAGGATATTCTGGATGAAGTTCAAGATTGACAATAACACCTTTTGCCCCATTTATTGAGACATTATCAAGTAATGGAGATTCTATCGCACTTCGCAAGGCATTCAAGCAAGAATTCTCACCACTTGCTTCGCCAATTCCCATTAGTGCCAATCCTTTATGGCTCATTATGGTTTCAAAGTCCGCAAAATCCACATTGATATATCCTTCATTTAGGATCACACCTGTGATACCATTTGCAGCGCAACATAACACATCATCAACTTTCCCAAAGCTATCTTTTATGCCAGTTTGCTTATTTCCTATAGATAGTAGCTTGTCATTTGGGATAACGATGATAGAATCACTCGCTTCTTTTAGCTCTTGAAGACCTTGTTCAGCAAGTCGCATACGATTTGAGCCTTCAAATCTAAAAGGCTTTGTGACAATAGAGATGGTTACAGCATTGAGTTCCTTAGCGATTTTAGCGATAATTGGTGCAGCTCCTGTCCCTGTGCCTCCGCCAAGTCCAGCAGCAATGATGACAATTTCAGAACCTTCTAGCATATGTTTTATTTCATTTGTGCTCTCTTGTGCGGCTTCTTTGCCAACTTCTGGCTTCATTCCAGCACCAAGTCCGGCTGTTTTTTTTGTGCCAAGCTGGATTTTAAAAGGCGCAGGAGAGTTCTCAAGGTGCTGGCTATCTGTGTTAGCTACGACAAGCTTTACATCTTTGTGTGCGCCTGTATTGATAAGATGCGTGATGGTATTAGTTCCGCCACCGCCAACGCCAACCACGGTGATCTTCGCGCCTTTAACTGCTTTTATTTCTTGAGTATCAATATTTTGTGTTGTCATCGCTAATCCTTTCTAAAATAGTTTTTTGCCCCAATCGCTTAGAGTTTTACCAACCCTATCAAAGATAGATCCACCGCCAGACTTTTGAGGTGAAAATCCTTCTTGGCTGAGTAGCGCTTCTTTAAGGTCGCTTAAATCAGAACCCATAATGTTCTTATATTCTCTATTTAATGTATGAATAGGTTCATTAGGGGTTTTTGCTTCTTTGTAACGTATATTGCCACTAGAATCGCGTTCATAATTTGCGTGCTTTCCTGCGCCATACCAGATTAGCCCTAATACAGCTGAAAATGCTGGACTGCAAAGCTCATCAAAAAGTCCGGGCATTTCTATAGGTCTTGAAATGCGCGTTGGAATCTGCTGAAACAACGCACTTGCTAAATCCCTAATCCCATCCATATTCATCATTCCGCCAGTTAAGACAACTCCAGCTCCAAGCCTATCTCTTAAGCCACTTTGATTGAGATATTCTGCCAAGATTCCAAATGTCTCCACGATCCTTGCGCGGATGACATCTTTTGCGTGATTGACATAGACAAAATGCTTCGTGTCATCAACTCCCACAGAAGGCACTTCTATTCTCTCATCATCTGATTGCATAGTTTGCAGGTTTCCAAAAGTAATTTTAATTTCTTCAG
>CAZLCK010000071.1:0-2179 GCA_964558235.1 uncultured Coriobacteriaceae bacterium | reverse complement strand
TATACCGCTCCACTCTCATGTGTTGTGAAACCTTCGATGAAAACCTCTTCGGAATTCACCATGTCGAGAACAACTCTGTCTACCAAAGAAGCCCTGCAATCCTCAATTAGATCAGAGGCAAGCGCTGCATGGCCGAATTTAAGCTTGTGCATAAAACCAAAATACGGATGCAGTCCATGTCGCTCGATCGCACCAACAATGTTTCGGTATAAAAGACTATAGCCATAGGAAAGCATGGCATTGAAAGGGTCTTTTGGAGGTCGCGTACTTCGTCCCGAAAAGGCGAAGGCATCGTTTTGAATCAAAGTTCCCAAACAATGAAAATATCGCTTTGCCGCATCGCCCTCATAGCCGATGCAGGCTTCTACAGACTCAGCGCTATCGATGTTCTTCAATGAACGCCAAAGCGAGCATTTTGAACGCTCTTTATCGCCGCACCTATTGCATGCCGATTCAAGGAGCTTAAGACTATTCCTGATTTTGGAAGATACGATTTCTTTTGACCAGCTTAAACAAAAATCAGGATTATCGGTTAATAAGATTTGCCGCTTTTGTCGAGCAGGGTCCAGAGAGCCAAAAGAGCTTGTTTTTCCGATGTAGTGTCCATCGTCGGTGTAATATCCAATAGGTATCCCCTCAGACAAGCATGTTCGGATGAGTTGTGTACTCAATTGAGCCATCCCATATACCGATACCCCATCGACATTCGCTAGGGGAATATGTCGTTCTTCTTTACGTTCTGGATTCTTAATAACGAGCTGGCCTTGTTTCAAGCCTAGTTTTGCTGCACTATCCACAACATAGATGTGCGCCATAACGATATCTCCACAATCTACATGGATTCTACGATTTTGGCGCTGATACGCTCATAGAGTCCACGTTCCATCTTCTTTTGGGCAATCTCATCATGAAGAAACACGAGTGTTTCCAATACGTCATCCAGAGTCATACCTCCAGCCTTCTCAAGCTTCTCCTTATCAGCCCTCCTCATCTCATGAGCTAGCATGTTTCGACATTCATCTTCCATTTTTCGCAGCGCCGCAACTCGATTACAGACCTCACTATCCTCGCAATATTCTTTCACAAGAGACGAATACAAGTAATTCGTCACGAATGCCGGTTTGTCGCCGTGTCTTCCAATGGCTTTCCGCAGCTTAGAATCGTTGTCAATCTTTTCTGGATCATACTTGCCGGTTGGTTTTCCTCCCTCGAGCGTCATATATTTCTCTTTTGGAAGACCCGATTGGTGAAGTACATCTTGCATAATCTTGGTAAATGCAGGAGTCATGGCACGGAGGAAATCTGCCCAATGTCCCTGTAACAAGCGTACTTCCATGCCAAAAAGATACTCAGACAGCTGATCATCTGCTTTCCATGCCAATGTTGTTCCGCCAAAGACGTGCGCAGAGCGTTGACCATTGAGATTGAGCCGCTCCGCCGCAGCTAAAATCATTTCTTTAGTCTCATTGCTTATCAAATCAGTTTGCATGGCGAGTTCATAGGCTGCACCGTACTCAAAGTGCTTCACAAGAGAAGCAATGTTTTCTCGCTGCACCCTACTGAAGAAGTTGCGTGATTTGACCTCAATGATCCTCGATTTGTAGCCCTGTTTTTCTTCTTCTATCTCACTGATCCCCAGCATAAGATCCAAGTCGTAGTTTTCAGGATCTTCTCGGTCGTACCTCTTGTTCACATCCTTGCGCGGAGTCGACACTTGCAGCATGCGAAGGGGGAGTCTGCCAAAAGAACCCAAAGCAACCAAAGCCTGCTGCATAGCAGGTGTTCCAGAAGTAACATTGACTAGCATATCCTCTGTAGGGTATTCCGCCACCAGCTTATTGAGAACCTTTTCAAACTCCGCGATGTAGGGATCGAAGCGATGAACTTCTTCGTGCTCCGAGAAGATGACCTCTACCGACGGCTGTGCAAACTCAGCTGCATGTGCCACGTATTCAATCGCCTTTGTATAGCGATTATCTGTCTGCTCGTGTCGTGCCATACTAGGCGAAAGAAACAGCACCACCACATCGGGCTTCATATGCCGAACGATGTGCATCATAGGACCTTCGCCAAGACTCGTTGCGGGATCAGCCGTACCCACTGGTGAGAATAAAACAGACATTGTTACTCCTTGATTTCAATTTCGCATGCACCCATGAGGTATTTTTTCTCTCCCACG
>CAZLCK010000070.1:0-2786 GCA_964558235.1 uncultured Coriobacteriaceae bacterium | reverse complement strand
TTGTGTTATTGAGGGGGATTGCCTGAGAGTTTGAGGCTCAAAGGACAAAAAGTGTGTCCGATCTACCCTTCTTTGATTGGGTTTCGTCTGAGTTTTTGCTTGGGGTTTCGCCCGAGCTTTGTGTTATTGAGGCACTTGCCTGAGCTTTTGCTCGAGACTTCGCTTAAGGTTTCGATTGAGACTCCGCTCGGAATCTCGTTTGAGACTCCGCTTGAGATAACAAGGCTAACCAAGCGAGACATCAAGAATCATCATTACCACAAACCCAATTGCTAAAGCAACTGCACCAACATTGGTATGTCTGCCTGTTTGTGTCTCAGGGATCAACTCTTCTACCACAACATACATCATGGCACCTGCCGCAAAGGCAAGAATATATGGCAATACTGGCGTCATAACACCTACGAAAACAATCATAAGTAACGCACCAAGAGGCTCAACAACTCCAGATAAAAATCCATAGAGAAAAGCTTTTTTACGTGAAAGACCACATGAAACAAGTGGCATGGAGATAATAGCTCCTTCGGGAGTGTTTTGAATTGTGATGCCAAGGACTAGAGCTATAACGCCAGCAAAGGTAATGCCTGCTTCACCGGTTAAAAAACCGGAAAGAACCGCACCAATTGCCATGCCTTCTGGAAGATTGTGTAAAGCAACGGCAAAGATGAGCATCGTGGATTTTTTGATACTACAAGACAGGCCTTCAGGTTTTGGGCTGTCTAAGTGTAGGTGTGGCAGAAGATGATCTATAGCTAATAGAAATCCAATTCCCAAAAGAAAACCGACAGAGGCGGGTATCCAAGCAATGATATATTGCTCTTCTGCCATTTCGATAGAAGGTATTATAAGACTCCATATCGAAGCAGCGATCATAACACCTGCGGCAAATCCTAATAGTGATTTTTGCAGCAGCTCTCCCATGTTCTTTTTTAGAAAAAACACAAAGGCAGAACCAAGTGTTGTTCCAAAGAGAGGAAGAGCTAAAGCTACTATTATTTCTAGCGTGGATTCGCTCACTAGATTCTCCTGTTCCAAAGTCAAATATTGTGCAGTCTAAGCCAAAGTGACAAATGTCGAAACTCCAAAGTAACAAACGTTAAAATGACAAACGCCGAAGCGACAAACTCCAAAGTGACAAACGCTCGGTACGTTAAAGTAAGACGCTTAAAGTATTACGCTTAAAGTATCAGATGCGCCGCTTTAAGATGATTAACTTGCTGTCATAATAGATAAAGTGCTAGACTTCAAAAAGTGTTAGGGAAGACCCTATCCGTATATTCGATATTTTAATAGCACCAGTAAAACGTAGTAAGATGTGGAGTTCCACCCTCAATTCGGTTTAATCATCTTTTAAATAGATCACGATATTGAGATGCAGTGTGGTTGCTGCATTGGATATATGTGTTGTGTTATTTAAGCGCGAGTTGTGTTCATGAGTTTTGTATAACGAATTTTGTGTGGCGAATTATTAGAAACAACAAAGACTAGAATCGACAAGGGTAGATAAAGGCTGTGTTAAAACGCATTCTAAAAAAAGTATTTCCTCCATCTACCTCTATGGTTGATGCGCGATTGGCTGAAGTGACTGAGCGAGTCTATGCGCATAATCAAAGACTTTGCGATGAGTGTGCTGCTATTCGCAAAGATATCTCTTATCTATATTCGGATCTTTTTTCTGCTAACTTGCAGTGTGAGATGGGAGCTGTTGCTAATCTTGTTCCAAATCCTGCAAAATCGTTGGTGGTATCAATTGCGACTTATGGTTCCAGAGCTCCACTTATTGCACCGATGTTAAAGTCTCTGAAGAATCAAACAAAGATTCCTGATGCGATTTTTATATGGATTCCTAAACACGATTTTTCAAATAGATGCGCTGATCTTCCAGTTGAGGTACTTCACTGCGTACGAGAGCTTGGCGCAAAAATCGTGTGGCTTGATGAAGATCTAGGTCCACACAATAAATATTTCTATGTAATGCAAGCTTTGCCTACTGCAACGATAATAACGCTCGATGACGATATTATTTATCCTTCTGACCATCTAGCTAAGCTTTCTGAAGGTTCTGAAAGACATTCCGGTTGCATTATCGCCGGGCGTACACATATTATGAAATTTGATAAAAAAGGCTCTATTGCACCTTACGATCAATGGGAACAGGAGCAATCGACGGTAGTGGACACTCCTTGTTCGGCCTTATTTCCAACAGGAGCTGGTGGTGTTTTATATCCACCAGGTTGTTTAAGCCAAGATACATTTGATTCGAAGGCAATTCGTGATACTTGTTTTTCTGCCGATGACCTTTGGCTCAAAGTGATGTCTGCGTTTGAGCGGACTATGGTTGTTGATATTGGAGGTGGTCTTGAATTGGTGTATGGTGAAGAGACTCAACAATATGGCCTTTGCTTAGAGAATAAAGATAACAATGGTAACGATAGACAACTACAGGCGATCATTGAATATCTTGACCAAGGTATAGGACTTGATGCAACGTTAGATTGGATTATGGCATGCGAAACTCAAAACATCTAGGAAGCTCATTAGGAAAAAAGAGGGTTTGCGCAGTAGCGCTCGCCATCATGCTAAGCGCAACCTTAGCTTTTCCCTCGCAAGCTTTCGCATATATCGATGAAGAGTTAGATCAAACACCTCTAACCGATGAAGAGATTCAAGAGGCTATTGAGAATGGAGAGATCGACACAGATACTTCTCAATTTGAAAGTCTCAGCAGCGCAATCTCGACCTATGCTACTGCTACCAGTTATGCAGTAACTACAATTGGTGGTTCG
>CAZLCK010000069.1:0-2868 GCA_964558235.1 uncultured Coriobacteriaceae bacterium | reverse complement strand
GATAAGAATCTAAAATATGAAAATGTGATGTTTGTGCTAAAAAGTGTCAAAGAAGCTGGATTTAGCAAAATATCATTGGTAACAAATGGCTGAAAGACAACAGATTCTACTCATTTATAGTAGTGGTATTTTAGCGTTTGGTATTTATTTCTTATTATTGTCGCTTTTCTTTTTGAGTTTTTTGTCAAGTCGTATTCAATACACCACTAAAAGTAATGCCGTTTTAGAGCAATCTATCTCTATTGTTTTAAGCGAAGCTGTCAAAAAAAAATCCAAAATCACTAAAACCGCCGGGACACCGCTAGAGGGATTGGGCGTTAAAGATCTGTTTGCCTCAATTCCAGATGAGAATCTAGCGCCTCAAGTCAATGGAGATAATAGAAGCGAGGTTGCCAAAAATACTAAAGATAAGTCCAATGAAAGTCAAATCAAGAATATTCAAGAGCAGCTTCATAGAATCAGCAATGACTTAAAAACGCTTCAAGCCAAGACTCTTGATATTAAATCCACAGCAGTATCCCCAGAACTCACGAGCGGTCAATACAATAAATGGTTCGCAGAGATTTATGATATAATATATGGAAAATGGCAAGTGAATTTCTATCAAACAGCAAAAGCGACTGTGTTATTGCAAGTAGATAAGAATGGAAGGTTTGTCCATAAGGTTGTTAGGCTATCGCAGTATGATGATTTCAATCAGAGTGTGTTAGACTTTTTAGAATCCTTTAAGGGCGAAAAATTTCCTCCGCCACCTAATGGAAAAGCGATAAGTATCGAAGTCAATTTATTAACAAAGGAGTAAGATGAAAAAGATTGCATTTTTATGTGTTTGCATTGTGTGGAATGCATTTGCAGCTAATGCCACGATTGATGTTATTAAAAGAGCACAGAAATCACCAAAAATCGAGGTTGGTTATATCAATGCTGGAGATTCTACAACGGCAAAAAGGGTATATAAAATCCTTGCTGGAGATTTGAATGTGTCTGGGCATTTTAAGGTGTTGGAAGGTGGTAATTATGGTAAAAATACCATTAACTATGATGTTTATAAAAATAAGAAAATAGAATTAGTTGGTATTGTGCAAGTTAAAAAAGAGCACGGAGCATTAAAGGCTACACTTTTATTGTATGATGTTAATTCTTCAAAACTTCAGATTAATAAAACATATCAAATTACTGATACGCCGCTTTATCCGTTTGTCGCCCATAAAATGGCAATTGATATAAATAAATATATTAATGCTCCATCTATTGAATGGATGAGTCGCTATGTGGTTTATTCAAAATACACAACTTCAGGTCTTGCTGATATTATTTTGGCTGACTACACGCTTACATTTAATCAGCCTATCGTAACTGGTGGCTTAAATATTTTTCCTAAATGGGCTGATTCCAATCAGAAAGAGATCTATTACACCAAGTATTTAGCGCGTCCTACGATTATGAAATACAATATTTATAGTGGTAAATCCGAAGTAATTGTTAATAGCAATGGTATGGCTGCTGTTTCTGATGTTAGTAAAGATGGCAAGCGACTTCTTATGACCCTCTCTCCAAAACAACAAGCCGATGTTTATTTATATCAAGTTGGCAGCAAGCGACTTACACAGCTTACAAAATATTCTGGCATAGATGTATCTGGGAATTTTATCAATAATGAATCTGCAATGGTATTTATCTCTGATAGATCGGGCTATGCCAATATTTATTCTAAAAGGCTAAGTATAGATGCTCCAGCAGAGCAAGTTGTTTATCACGGTAAGAATAATAATTCTGTGTCATCTTTTGGTCATTATGTGGTGTATTCAAGTCGTGAGACTGATAATGAGTTTGGAGCAAATACCTTTAATATTTATTTGATTTCTACAAAGACAGATTATATTCGTAGGCTTACTGCCGTTGGCAATAATCAGATGCCTAGATTCTCAAAAGATGGAAGTTCTGTGATGTTTTTGAAACATACTTCTGGGCAGACTGCATTGGGGATTATCAGGCTTGATTATAACAAGAGCTATTTGTTTCCTTTGAAGAAGTCTAAGATTCAATCTTTTGATTGGTAGCAAAAACTAGAGCAAAAAGTGAGTTTCTATGGTATAATGGTGGCTCATTGAATTTTGAAAGGAGTTTCACAATGAAAAAGATAATTGGGGTGCTAGGTGCGTTGTTGGCACTTTTCATTTTGACAGGATGTCCAAGCAAACAGGTAGAGGTAGAAAGTCAGGAATTCGAAGAGGAAGAGTATGATTATGATACTCCTACTAGAACACAACAACCAGTGCAAACAGCTACAGGTGAGACACTAGGAAGCGTATATTTTGATTTTGATAAATTTAATATACGAAGCGATATGCAGTCTGCGGTTGATAAAGCTGCTGAAGATCTCAGAAGAAAAGGCACATATGATGTTGTTATTGAAGGTAATACCGATGAAATAGGAACAGATGAGTATAACTATGCTCTTGGGACAAAGCGTGCGATTTCTGTAAGAGACGCTCTAGTTATTAAGGGAGTGAATAGAGCTAATATCAGAGTTGTAAGCTTTGGTGAAAGCAAGCCAGTATGTACAGAAAAAGATCAAGAATGCTATCAAAAAAATAGAAGGGCTGATATTAAATTATCAGAATAAGCTAGTATAAGCGCAATATGAGATATGAACAAGGTTAAATTTCTTATTATTTGCCTTGCGCTTGTATTGCAATTACTTTCTGGTATTTCTAACGCCGAGCCATCGGCGTTTGAGCTCCAGAGTGGAGCGACAAAAAAAGATCTCAAAAATATTCAATCTGCAAATAAAAATCTCGAAAATATTGCCATTGACTATAGTGCTAGAATT
This sequence comes from uncultured Coriobacteriaceae bacterium, assembly GCA_964558235.1. Taxonomy (GTDB): domain Bacteria; phylum Actinomycetota; class Coriobacteriia; order Coriobacteriales; family CADBOM01; genus CAZLCK01. The sequence goes on along the minus strand of CAZLCK010000069.1, from coordinate 35 downwards.
CAGGCTTTAGAGCAGTCTTGTGAAGGGTTAAAAAG
>CAZLCK010000068.1:0-3722 GCA_964558235.1 uncultured Coriobacteriaceae bacterium | reverse complement strand
TATCACAATACGCCACGATACGCCACAAGAAACGTCATAAATTGTTGACAAAAAAGAGGCCAAAAACGGCCTTTGATCAGGAGTTCTTGTTTTTGATGTCAGCTAATCAGCTGCAAAAGTCGGGTGACAGTGGCACGATGAATCTTTGATTTCAACATACTAATCTGCATATAAGCTCGTTTCTAAATTTTAAAAGTAGTGCTTATTGAATTGTTTAGCTGATTTTGTGCGTTGATAATATAGCGTCTAAATGAGTAAAAGCAAATTAAAACACTGCTTAGAGTAATAAAACAGCATGTTAAAGGGATATTCTTTCAAAGATATAATTTTTTGTACTTAACGCCCTACGGTTAGTTTAAGAAGTTATCATTTTCCCAAAGAGAAATCCTTTAAGCAATGAAAAAGGAGAATCTAGCTCGCTTTCCAGATCCTCCTTTGGAGGGGGTATGATACTGCAAAAAGAAGATGTTTAGTTATATTATTTTTTGACCGGGTACTTCGGCAGTATCTGTTGGGCAAGTATTATTATCTACTCGTTTTGTTGAGATATTGTGATGGGTTGATGTTCACTTGATGGATTTTCTACCAACGTTTGCTCTTTTGGTCTCATATTTGGGCGACCCGTTTTGCGGTTTTTCCAAACAAGATGGACTTCGTACAGTGCAGGGCGAGATTGAAAGAGCTTTACAAACTATTTTTAGAGCTCCAATTCAAATCACTTGTGCTGGAAGGACAGACTCTGGTGTGCACGCCAGAGGGCAAGTTGTAAGTTTTTCTGTGGAGCCAAAATTAGTAGAGAACAAAACAGAGCATAGTATTTGTAAATCGATAGATGCGCTTACCCATGAAACTATTAGAGCCAGAAAACTTATGTTTGTGCCACAGGACTTTTCGGCAAGGTTTAATGCAATGTGGCGTGAGTATAGGTATCGTTTTTATTGTGGAAAAGAAGCTCCATTGTTTAGCGCTCCATATACTTGGTGGGCTTCAAAGAATTCAGATCTAGATATTGAGGCGATGAGGCAAGCTGCACAATATCTCATAGGGGAGCATGATTTTAAGTCGTTTTGTGTTACACAATCTGCTGAAGGCAAAAACACTGTGCGTGAACTTATGTCAATAGATATTTACGAGGAAGATCTACTTGGCGAACCAGCAATGGTTTTAAGAGTTGTAGGAAATGCATTTTTGCATTCAATGGTTCGAACACTAATGGGAACTTTACTAGAAGTGGGCATAGGAAGACGTTCTCCTGAGTGGGTACAAGAGGTGCTGGAAGCCAAGAACAGGGCAGATGCAGGTCAAACGGCACCAGCTAATGGGCTAGTATTATGGCATGTTGAATATCCCGATCCAGTCAGTGCTTTAGATCCGATCGGTCAATTTAGAGCTGTATAAGGACGTCCTGTATGAGGATGCCTTGATTATTATTCGAGTTAACAAATGGTATTTTTAAATTCAGAGCCGTTGTCTCAGGAATATAAAACTAGCGGCAAAATTAACAATTACAATCTCGCAAATCGTATTTTTGTAATTTTAACGTCCATCGCTACCGCTGCATGTATTTTGACAATAACCTTTCTGTTTCTACTAACACCTTTTCCAACGCAGTTTTTTGCTTCAATTAATGTCCAAGATCAAATTTCTCCTCTTAGCCATGACGAACTCGTTTATGTTGCAATTCAAACTCTAAACTATGTAAATGGGGATTCATCTGCCGACCTTCCATTAGGGACAAATTCTACTACGTCTTATGATGCAGAAGTGATATCTCATCTAGATGATGTCGCAGGACTTTTTTTTGGAATTAAAATCGCAGCATTGTTATCGTCGATAGCTTTGATAGTTTGTATTTTGCTGCTGATAAAACAATCAAAAAATCAAGGATTTAGTATCAAGTCAGGAATATCGAAGTTCATTCGATATGGAGCTTGGATAGTTATAGGATTGGCTGCTGTTTTAACAATAGCTTGTTTGATCAACTTTCAAATAACATTTAATTTCTTGCACTCGCTGTTTTTTTCATCTGGATCTTGGGTATTTCCATACGATTCGCTTTTAATCTGTGCACTTCCTGAGTCTTTTTGGGTCTCGATGGCGGCGCTTTGGGTAGGACTAATTGCAATTTGCTGTGTAATTTTGTTATTAGTTTCAAAGGCTTTAAAGCGTAATGTTGTTAGTGCGTAATAAAAAGGTTAGTTAAAAACCTTAATCTGTCTAAGTGACAGACCCTTGAGCGATAAATCAGGCAGAAAAACTAAACTACAAAGTCTTAATGAGCTCGTACATTGCTTCAAGTTGATCTGTGCGGTTTTGAGCACACTTTCCTTCAATTACCTGATCCAGCAACTTCTTCAAAACAAACTTAACTTGTGGCCCGGGTTCGATTCCAGCATTCAAGACATCATTTCCGTCAACTTCTAGCTGAGAGATAGTCACACAATCCCCATCAGATACAACTTTTTCACCAATTTGGCGTATTCTCTTAATCTTCTCTACCCATTTTGCAGCTTCGGGACTATGGGCAATCATATCTGCAATCTTTAAATCCAACACTTTAAAGAACAGATCTGGGCCTAATTTACCTATCCATTTCCGAACATCAATCAAATCTTCTTCAATCATCGAATCGTGTTCAGCGATAATGCATGCACACTCATGGATAACACTATTGGGAAAATGTAGCCGCCTCAAAATCTTAGTAGCCAATTTTGCTCCAGCTTCTGCATGACCTTGATACCTAAACTGTCCCTTTGAGGGGTCATCGCAAATTGGCTTTCCCATATCGTGAAAAAAAGTAGCTAGGCGCGTTGCTAAATCAGAAGAACTCTGGTTTTCTAGTGCTATAAGCGTGTGAGTCCATCCATCGTAAATATGCAATGGATTGTGAGAATCTAAACCAATCATTGGGACAATTTCAGGAATTATCTCGCAAAATACATCAACAAATTCACCGATTATCTTGCTAGCATCTTTTGCGCAGATGAGTTTTTGAAACTCTGTTCCAATCCGTTCGCTTGAAACTTCTAAGATGGAGGACTTCAATTCGTGAATGCTACAAGCGGTCTTGGATTCGATGTAAAATTGCAGTTGAGCAGCAAAACGTAAAGCCCTAAGGATTCTAAGTGCATCTTCAGAAAATCTAGCTTTAGGCTCCCCGACACACCTGATTAACCTATTTTTCAAATCAGCTTTTCCACCGAACGGATCTACAAGCTTGCGCGATTCGTTATAGGCCATTGCATTAATCGTAAAGTCGCGGCGAGCCAAATCCTCTTCGATTGAAGTTACAAACTTCACGCTATCCGGGTGTCTTTTGTCACCATAAGACCCGTCAATTCTAAAAGTTGTGATTTCAAAAGAGTTGTCATCAATTATTGCAGTGATTGTTCCATGTTTGATACCGGTTGGAATGCAACTAATACCTCTACACTTAAGTATTTCCATGCAAATTACTGCAGGGGCGCTAGAAGCGATATCTACATCAGAGATCGTTCTTCCCAATAGCGCATCACGAACAGCCCCTCCTACAATAAAGGCTTCAAATCCCTCTTGTTGGAGGATATCTATTATTAGCTCTGCATTTTTAGGAATTACAATACCCATTGAATCGAGCATTTAATTCTCCAGATCTAATTAGAGTAAAGCGTGGCGGTGGTTTTGCCGCCTAACCACCACTGACCAACAATTAAATTATTTTCTTTACATTTTTGATTGTATGT
>CAZLCK010000067.1:0-4098 GCA_964558235.1 uncultured Coriobacteriaceae bacterium | reverse complement strand
GCTCTTTAATGTGCTTGTGGAGCTAAAGATTGGAAGTCGCAATAAAGCACCGGTAATCATCTATAACGTGGATGGCTATTTTGATATTTTCATCGAGATGTGCAACAAGATGGTCGAGCAAAACTTGATGCCCAAAGAAGATCTGGATCTATTTGTGGTTGCTAATAATGTTAATGAGGTGCTCATAGGGCTTGCTCAGGTAGGAAAGCTTTAAAGGTAACTTCTTGAACTTGACGCCCCTGCACGTCTCACGGAGATTAACCTTATTCTTTGTTCACGATATGTAATTATGCCTGCCCATATCTTGGAGTTAACTTCTCCAATAACAATAAACTTTGTAGATAAAAGAATCCAGATTTCAGTCATAAAGTTTGCAAATTGACAAAATCGTTGTATTTTTGGTTTGCAGATTGACATTTTTGCTTTAATATTTGCTTGCAAATTGACAAAATGCCTTAAAATTTAGCTTGCAGATTGAAATTTTGTATATTCCCCAAAGAACTCTCTACAAGATAGGCAATAAATGTTAAAACGCAAAGCATTAAAACATTTCCAAAGTTGGAAAGAAACTAAAACCACACAAGCCCTGCTTGTAACAGGCGCTAGGCAAATAGGCAAAACATTTTTAATTCGAGAGTTTGCCCGTGCCAATTACAAACATGTTGTGGAAATCAACCTTATAGAAAACATAGATGCCCGTGACGCACTAAGCTCTGCACGCAACTCTAACGATCTGTTTTTGCGCATCTCTGCTTTTGCAAACGAACCTCTTGTCCCTGGAGAAACGTTGATTTTTATCGACGAAGTCCAAGAGGCTTCCGAAGTTGTTACAGCCATCAAATTTTTAGTAGAACGTAGCGAATTTGATTACATTTTGTCCGGATCGATGCTTGGCGTAGAGCTTAAATCCATACGATCGGCGCCAGTAGGCTATCTCAACACCGTAGTAATGTATCCTCTTGATTTTGAAGAATTTTGCTGGGCAAATAATATCTCAGATGATGTTTTGTCCGCAGTCCGCACATGTTTTAACAGCAAAACCTCGGTTGATCCAATCATAAATAGTCGACTTTTGGAACTATTCCATAAATATCTTATTTCGGGAGGAATGCCCGAAGCTGTAAATGCTCTTCTCGAAAAAAACACTATTGAAGCAATTAGGTTTCAACAAAATGCAATTGTTGAGCAATATCGCTACGATATATCCAAATATGCTAACAGCAGATCCAGGATTGTACGACGCATCTTTGATTTAATTCCTAGCGAGCTAGCCTCTCAAGACAAGCGTTTTACGATCAAAAATATCGAGGGTGATTCGCATGCCAATCGCTACATAGACGACTTCATGTGGCTGGTAGATGCCAATGCTGCGCTTGCGGTATTTAATGTAACCGAGCCACGCTATCCGCTTGAAGTTTCTGTTAATTCAAATCAGATGAAACTATTTTCTAGCGATGTTGGGCTTTTGACATATCAGTGCGGAATGAATGTGATTCGAGATCTTTCTGCAAATCGCACAGACATCAATTTTGGAGCAATTTATGAGAATGTTGTAGCGCAAGAACTCACAGCTCATGGTTTTGCGCTGCGTTATTTTAAGAACAGAGCGCTTGGCGAGCTGGATTTTGTTGTACAGTGGCCATTTGATCGTGTTTTGCCAATAGAGGTTAAGTTGGGCAAAAATTACAAAAGACACAGTGCTTTAAACAATGCTCTAAACCCAAAGAATAATTATGGAATTGAGCAAGCCTTTGTGTTTTACGAAGGCAATGTTGAAGTTGTAGATAAAATCACGTATTTCCCTATCTACATGATTTTTTGTTTGGAGAATTAGCCCGTAAAAGAACCCGAAGAGGTGTCAAACCGTGCTCGCCGTAAAGTAAGCGATGGTGCCCGAGGTGGGAGTTGAACCCACACGTCTTGCGACAAAGGTTTTTGAGACCTCCGCGTCTGCCATTCCGCCACTCGGGCAAGTGTACGAAAGCAAAGTATACCGCACAAATTAGTAAAGTAGCTACCATGTTCGATAACATGTTTATAAACAAGCGACGAAATGCGCAAAAGCTAACTTCTGTATTCACCGCAACACTAGAGGGGCATGTCTAAGAAAATGTCCACGCCCCGCTAGGGGCGTGCGGTAAGTTCGAGAAGTTGCTTGGAATGCGCAAAAGCTAACTTGATCAATTCCCACTGCGACGGAAGAGACTGCTGTGAAAACAAATTCTGATATTTCGCAAATTGCTAAGCTCATAAGCCCTGGGATTGTTATTATCACCGGACATTTTGGTTGCGGAAAAACAAATCTTACGATAAATCTTTCGCTTACTCTTGCGTCAGCCGGCCGCAATGTAACTATGGTGGACATGGACATCGTAAATCCCTATTTTCGTGCGTCCGACTCTGCATCTATGCTTGAGCAGGCCAACGTCAAGGTGGTTGCTCCCATTTTTGCAGGCACTACGTTAGATACGCCCTCACTTGGCCCTGGTATTGATGAGGCGATTATTCAATCTGCACAAAAAAACACCATTGCAATTATTGATGTTGGCGGCGACGAGAGCGGTGCTATTGCACTTGGTAGATATCGCAAGAAAATTGAAGCATCTGGATACCAGATGCTCTACGTTGTCAATCAAAACAGATATATGACAACATCGGTGGATGAAGCTATTGAGCTTCTTGTTGAGATAGAAAACTCTAGCGGCCTTCGAGCCACACACATTGTTGGCAATACGCATCTGAAAAATGAGACCTCTTCTCGCACAATTTTAGATGCTATCCCATTTACGAAAGCTGTGGCTGATGCTGCGAAGCTTGAACTTTTGTTTATTACATCACCTGAAGATGTTTACGACGAGGTAAAAGGTCTGCTTGAAAAGACCAACACATCTACGCCCATCGTTTTTCCTGTAAAAACCTACGTAAAAACTCCATGGGAGTAGCTGCGACGCAGAGTGAGATCGGTCCGATATTCCGGCCATTATACTCTCGATGTCCCGAATATGTCCCGAATAAGAAGATAAATGACCGGAATACTTGCGATGTAGATCTCCCACCATAGTGCCATCGTGTTTTACGAAGCAGCATACCAGTGAAATGCGGAATCAAGCACCATTTAGCTCGTAATATTCACCCAACTTATCCAAGTTCAAGCAAACTAATGCAATCGATATGCATATCCTCACAAATCTTTATCAATTTTTTATCTAACGAAAACAGCGTAGCAGCATTGCGACGCGCCAAGGTTAAGTAAAGCATGTCATAGACACTATGATTTTGCCTGATTGCCTCCGATAAAGATTCCAATATGTTCTCATGAATAGGTACAAATTCATCAATTAAATCAAAAGCAGCCTGTGCAAGATGCATTGCATTTTTGGCATCTACCAGTTCATGCGCAACATATTGACAGATCACACTAGACATTTCGGCTTTAAAGAGTTCACTTGAAATGATCTTTTCATCCACTTCTATTAGCGAACGCAATGCCTCGCCTTCTTTTGAGTTAAATAAAATCGCTGCAGCAGCACTTGCATCTAACACAATCATTTTGCGATTACCTAATCACTTGACTCATCAAAACCTAAAGCTGCCAGACTGCGTTTAGAACGCTCTTCGCGAGCATCCCTAATTAATTTAGATGGCTCATGTGCATCAGGAATTTTAGCTTTAGATATGCTGTCGATTCTCTCAAAAATCTCTCTACGTTTTGCTGCATAATCTTGTCTTTGCATGGCATTATGTTTTTGCCTTGTAGCTGAAAAAAACGACCTATCATTATCAACTTCCGGCTCATAACGTTTATAACTATCAAGATACTCTCGCAAAATATGAACTGTTTGTTGAGAGATACTTCTATCCTGCTGAGCTGCGCAATTGCGAAGTTTAGCATAAAGATCTTCAGGAAAATCTCTAACTTGAAGCGCTGGCATGACTTCCCCTTTTGATATAGTGCATGCATTTTTCATGTATTATACATGCAACGATAACAGAATCACATCACAAATACTGAATTTGCTAATGCACAGAATCGCTCAGCAGCCTTTAAAGCTTGTCGAAACTTTTCACTCCTCTGCGCAACATTAATTGCAACCTTGC
>CAZLCK010000066.1:0-4877 GCA_964558235.1 uncultured Coriobacteriaceae bacterium | reverse complement strand
CCTCGAGAAAAGTAGCCACACCCCCAGGTGTTGCAGCGAGTTTGAGAAGTTTCCATAATCTTTTAAGCAGTGATAATCTTTTGAGTCCCATATTGAGGCAGTTAGACTAAAGGCAGATATCCGTTTATTTCGCCCATCTGTAGCTTTAAATACATAGTAATTGCACAGTCGTCAAATACATGGTTCAATAATAATTGCAGAAAGGGAGTAGTCATAATTCCCACGTCAACATCCCAGTGCTTTTGCACTTGGCGAGGGAGCCGCTAATACTTCGGTGACAAGACTTTCCAGCAATCTTTTCTTATTTGGCAAGCTTGCCAAAGAGATGAGGCTGCTGGGGAGTCTTTTTTAGTTTGCTGACAAAATTTGCAAACGAGGCTACTTAGAGGAAATGATTTTAGGAGAAGTAGTTGATGGGTAATCTAAATAATAAAGAAGCAAATGATGAGAAGTTTTTCTCTCAAAATACCCAAACAGTTCTAGAGAAATTTAGCTCCACAAAAGATGGTCTTTCAAAAGATGAAGTTGTCAAACGTCTTGAACAATATGGCCCAAATAAGCTCGAAGAAAGTAAGCAAAAAAGCACTATCGTAATCTTTTTAGAGCAATTTAAAGATCTGCTAGTCATAATCCTTATAATTGCAGCAATTATCTCGCTAATGTCAGGTGGACTAGAAAGCACAGTCGTTATCTTTGCTGTTATCATTCTCAATTCCATCCTTGGCACAGTACAAACTCTTAATGCAAGAAAATCCCTTGAAAGTCTAAAGGCAATGAGTGCGCCGACTGCCAAGGTATTACGTGATGGTGATTTAATCGAAGTTGCAGCAGCAGACTTAGTTCCTGGCGACATTATGGTTTTAGAAGCAGGAGACATGGTTTGCGCAGACGGACGCATAATTGACAATTACTCCCTAAAAGTAAATGAAAGCTCTCTTACAGGTGAGAGTGAAAGCGTCGTTAAAACTAGTGACGTAATTAAAGCCGATGAGCTTACAGTTGGAGATCGTCTCAACATGGTATTTTCAAGCTCACTTGTAACTTATGGACGCGCACACGCAGTTGTTACCGGCACGGGTATGAATACCGAGATCGGCAAGATCGCTCAACTTATGAACGATACAGCAGATCGCAAGACCCCACTTCAAAAAAGCCTCGACTCATTTTCTGCAAAGCTTGCCATCGTCATCATAGCAATTTGCGTTTTAGTCTTTTTGCTCTCGATATTTAGAAGCGGCATGGGAATCATTGATTCGTTGATGTTTGCTGTTGCTCTTGCTGTTGCAGCAATTCCTGAAGCTCTTGCCACTATTGTCACAATCGTTTTGGCAATCGGAACTCAAAAGATGGCCAAACAACATGCCATCATGAAAGAACTCAAAGCGGTCGAAACCTTGGGGTGTGTCTCGATTATCTGCTCGGATAAGACAGGGACTCTTACTCAAAACAAGATGACAGTCGAGCAATTTTATACAGCATCGGGAATTTGTTCGCGAGCCAATCTCGATGACACTGATCCGGTTTTACATCGACTTGTTCGCATTGGAATTCTTGCAAGCGACGCAACCACAGGTCCAGATAATCAAAGTGCTATTGGAGATCCAACAGAGATCGCACTTGTTGAAGTTGGAGATACTCTCGGCATTGATGAAATTGAATATCGCGCACAAACGCCGCGTATTTCTGAGATTGCCTTTGACTCAGATCGCAAACTTATGAGCACACTTCACGAACTTGATGGACAAATAATATTGCTCACCAAAGGTGCACTCGATGTGCTTTTGCAACGCACAACCTCTATTATGACTCGCGAGGGAGAGCGCTCTATCACTGACGCAGACAAAGATGCCATCATTAAGGCCAACGATGATCTTTCAGCTAATGGCCTTCGTGTCTTGGCTTTTGCATACAGGCCTATAAAAGATATCCAAATCATAAACGAATCAGAAGAAGTGGTTCCAAGCAGAGAGCTTACATATGATGATGAAAACGACTACACATTTGTCGGTCTTGTTGCAATGATGGATCCTCCACGTGAAGAGTCTATCCAAGCTGTAGCAGATGCAAAGCGTGGCGGAGTTCGCACAATTATGATCACAGGTGATCATAAAGTTACCGCCTCTGCCATAGCAAAACGTATTGGAATTATCGAGGAGGACGATATCGCACTTGAGGGTGTCGAACTCGATAAGATGAGTGACGATGAACTCGATAATATTCTAGAAAGGGTCACTGTTTATGCCCGAGTTTCGCCTGAACATAAGATTAGAATCGTTGAAGCATGGCAGCGAAAGGGACGCATCGTCTCGATGACAGGTGATGGCGTAAACGACGCGCCAGCACTTAAAAAGGCTGATATTGGCGTTGCGATGGGAATTGCTGGAACAGATGTAAGCAAGGATGCCGCCTCTATGATTTTGTCGGACGACAACTTTGCGACCATCGTTCAGGCTGTTGTTAATGGTAGAGCTGTCTACACAAATGTTAGAAACACCGTTTTGTACTTGCTTTCGGGAAATGCTGCAGGAATTATCGCTGTTCTATTTGCCTCGCTAGCTGGGCTTGACGCACCATTTGCTGCAGTTCATCTATTATTTATCAACCTAATTACAGACTCGCTGCCAGCCATTGCAATTGGTGTTGAACCCGCAAGAAAAGACCTGCTAGACCAAAAGCCACGCGATCCAAATGAGTCAATTTTGACAAAAAAACTCTTTGGAAGAGTCTCTACTCAAGGTATGATAATCGCGATTGCAACTATGGCTTCATACTTTATTGGACTTCAAACAAACGTTGCGTGCGCTATGACCATGGCATTTGCAACACTTTCGCTTGCAAGGCTATTCCACGGCTTTAACTGCCGAGGCGAGCATTCAATCTTTAGACTTGGATTTACAACAAACCACTCTGCTATTTTGGCATTTCTTGCTGGAACAGGACTTTTGGCATGTGTTATGTTTATCCCAATTTTGCAACCATTTTTCCAAGTGGAGCCATTAAGTGTGATTCAAGTCGCCTGGATTGTTTTGACGGCATTTGCGCCAACATTTGTAATTCAGATTGCAAAAATAATCTGTGACAAGATCGGCAAATCAGGAATCTTGTAACCGATTAAGACTTAACTCAGCCGCAATATTTAAGACTTAAGCTCAGTCGCTATATATATCTGCCACATATGTTATCTTTTCGCCGCCGCACTTTATCTTTTCGCTGCCACACATATGGCTCTATGCCGTCTTTAAACTAATTTGCCAGCACAGTGATCAATTGCATGTTGAACGATCTCAGCAGAAAAATCATTGAGCTTTTTTGTCTTATGTTCGAGCTTTCCATCCACTAAAGCGTCAAAAGATACTCTTATTGTATAAAAGCGCTTCACAACATGAGGTTCATCAAGACTAAGACAACTCTCCTCTACCTCATAGGATTGCATAGTGGCGATTATCTTAGGATTAAACATGACATGTATACGGCCATTTTCCTCATATGCAATGATCGCCTTATTAGATCCAATCTGGTTAGCAGCCAGACATGCAGCATTGTCACCAAGTGATTCCATAGTGTCGACCAAATCTTGTGCAATTTGTTCGTCTTGCTCAGTTGCAACCTCAGCCGGAATCGAAAGAAACTCTATATCTTTTACGATCTCTTTGATCATTTATCTGTAATCCTCTCAAAAATATAAACACCTTAATAGCTTCGAATATATTATTCTAAAGTTTGTTTACAAATAAGCATGTATGGTAAAAAGCAACGTAAAACTTTTTTAGGAGAGCAGTTATGAATGTTTCTCAAGCTTTAGAGCATGCGAGTGCATTTTCGATTCCAGAGTTTATATTTGCCGGCGGCGAGGAAGCTGTCCAGGCTGAACGTATAAAAAACGAAGAGGCAATACAGGCTTTAGAGCAGGCTTGGTTTAGCGAGAATGCTCCCTCATTTAATTTTGATATTGTACGTGAGCTAGGCGACAGAAATCGTACACTTTGTGATGAACTAGATCACTCACGTTTGCAAAACTTGCAAGGCCTAAATTTAGCGCGTGCCCTAAGCGATGAGGATACATATAAGGCTATTGCGACTATGCAAAATCGCAGCATAGATGAGGTAAAAGCAGAGATCAATAAAGCCGCTGGCTCTGCAAGTGTTGCTTATGCAAGCCATCCATATAGCGGAACTGTTATTGGTATTGATATCGAGACCACAAGCCGAAACCCAGATAGAGGCTATATCATCAACGTTGGTTGGTCGTTGATGGATTTGGCTGCGCAAAGTGAACCGTATGATGGCCAGACATATTTTTGTGGATTGCCCGAGCTATACAGACAAGAGGGCGTGCCTCTCTCTAATATACATGGGATTACCTGGACAGATATCGATGGCAAAACTCAATTTAGAGAAGATAAAGCGCTTCAGACACAGCTTCTAGAACTACTTTGTACCTATCCTTATATGGCACACAATGCTGCATTTGAAGATTCATGGTTTATGCTTCATCTAGATGGTTATGCTGAAGCCAGAAGAGACAATCAAATTACCATTATCGACTCGCGAGATATTTGTCGTAAGCTTGATCCTGAAGTTGCTTCTGCTTTAGGTAGCACTAACCCAGCAAGTCTTGAGAACTGGGCTAAGCGTCGTGGAACTCTCAAAGCAGATGAAAAAGAACGTCATCTCTCACTTGACGATACAATCTTGATGTTTAAGACAGTCCAAGCAGAGCTTCTGTTAAAAGGGCTTGTGAGGTAAGACTTTAACAAAGAGGCTTATAGGGACTCATAGGATAAAAAAACAGCTCAGAGAGATAACTTTTTTCTGAGCTGAAAGAATTTGGTGGGCGTTACAAGATTTGAACTTGTGACCTCTTCCGTGTCAGGGAA
>CAZLCK010000065.1:0-5075 GCA_964558235.1 uncultured Coriobacteriaceae bacterium | reverse complement strand
AGCGCTGGCCTGTCAAGCCAGAGGTCGCGAGTTCAAGTCTCGTACATCCCGCCATCATTTTGATTTCTATAAGCCATCGAATTTTGATGGCTTTTGTCTTATGTTTGGATATTTGGCGCTTACAGATAAAGACGTGGGTTTACAGCCTCACCATTTAATTCAACTTGAAAGTGAAGATGTGGTCCTGAGGAATTCCCTGTCGAGCCTACTTGACCAATGTTTTGCCCTTTTGTAACAGTATCTCCAGCAGAGACAAATGGTTCGCTAACCATGTGCATGTACTTTGTTACAAGGCCATTGCCGTGACTGATAACAACCCAATAGCCCGCTGAGCTACTATAACCAGCGATAATCACTGTTCCACTATCAGCCGCATAGATAGGAGTTCCGGTAGAGGCTGCAAAATCCATTCCCTTATGGAAAGAATTGTCATAACTTCTATATCCAAACTCACTAGAAATCGTACTATATCCTGGGCACGGATGAGTAAATTGCCCATTCCCAACAACATTAGATCCAGTTGATTCAGTGTAACTATTTGAAGCTGCCGCTGCCGCCGCCTCTTCTTCGGCCTGTAACTCTGCAGCTTCAGCATTGATACTTTCAATCTTTACTTGCATCTCTTCAGCACGAGCATTTAAGTCGTTTTGAGCCTCTTCAGCTGCAGTTACCTGCTCTTGTGCTAACAGAACTGCTTCTTCATATTCATCATATGCAGCCTGAGCTTCAGTGTGGGCCGATCTCAACTCCTCAATAAGATCAAGATCCCTTTCGTTGATGATATTGATCATTTCAGAAAGGTTAATAAACTCCTCAAAGGAATTTGCACCAAGCAAGACATCAAGCAAAGAAATCTGTCCACTTGTATAGATTTCAACTGCGCGCGCAGAAAGTTGTTCTTGGCTTTCTTCTATGCGTTTTTGAGCCTCATCGATTCTTACTTGCGCTTCTTCCATAGAAGCCAAGGCCTCTTCATACGCATCAAGTGCATCATCGTATCGCTGGCTTGCAGCGTTGATCTCAGTTTGTAGAGCATCCAGCTCTTCCATCAATGCTTCTGATTGTGCTTTTAGCTCTGATGATGTAACACCCGAAGCTTTAAGTGGGACGAGCGTAACCGCTAAAATTACGCAAAGAAAAATAGCGACTATCGCATGACGCCGTGGAACGTTAAATCGCTCTGTCACCAAGAGAAACCCCCTATATTGTGACTGCTAGTTGTATGTTTGTCGTCTATACGATTACGTAAGTTATTTTGTAAACACCGAATAGCGTAGCACTGTTCAAAATAAATATCCATAAAATAGGTTATTTTGATCGTTCTTCAGCCATTTCTATATAGTTAACAAGTAGATCGACAACCTTTTTGCGCTCATATTTATCGATATCTCTTTTTGAATTTTGAGCAAGTTGAGCTCTAAAATCCTCTTCGTACATCATTAAACGCATGGCTTGAATAAAGCTGTCAGAATCTCCCAACTCATATGTAAGCCCATTATAACCATTGATCACAACATCGATATTTCCCTTGACAGCACTAACTATACAAGGGATAGAAAGAGCTTGACCTTCAACCAAAAAACTTGGAAACCCCTCATATCTAATTGCCGAAAGCGTTGCATCCGCAGCTAAAAGATAGTCATATTTATCACTCACAAATCCTGGCGTGTGAATACTATCTTCTAGCCCCAACTCAAAGATACGTTTCTTGCACTTTGCTAAATTCTTGCCCTCGCCAATCAAAAAAAGCTCAATCTTTCTAGGCAAATAGAGCATATTCTCGATTATTTTTTTCTGACGATGATTTGCATCAAAATTGCCAGCCATAACTAATACAAATGAATCCTCTTTAGCTCCTATGCGAGCCCTGGCTGCCATTTTTATAGAGGCATCCGATTTCTCAATACCGCTAAGGTCTATGCCTAAAGCTGGAGTAAGCATAAAATCCTTAGCTAAATTATGTCTTTGAGCGATACGTAAATCCTCGGCATTTGAGACCACCAAGAGATCGGTATACTTTTTAAAAAACCTAGCCTTATGCATTCTGATAAAACGGACTAGGCCATTGGTTTCGTTATCAAAGTTAAAACCAAAATCAATACATATACAACGCTCAGGCCTAAACCCAGATAACCTGATTGCCCAACGAGTAAAATTGCATGCTGGCTGACTGCATGCAATTACCATATCTGGGCGAATTGATGCAATTAAGTTGCTCAATTCTTTTGCACCATTACTTTTTTTATGAGAGCTTAGACCTTCTATAAATACAAAAGTCGACAACTCCTCATTTTGTGAGCTTTGAGGTTTTCCTCCGGTAGCCAAAACAATCTCATGACCATTTTGTTTTAATTGATCTATAAGCCCAACGTGATACTTATAAATGTGTGCCATATCGGGAGCAGTATAGAGGATTTTCATTTATTGAGAAAAACCTTTCGCTTTTTTCTAAATAAACATAACGTGTCGACGCAAACGTTAGTTCTAAAACGGACATTAAATTCTTTTTGTCAATTATAAGATTTTGATCAGCCATAATTTCAAGCTACCACACTATACCGTAACAAACTATCCGGAAAGCACCATAAATTCCAAAAGTAAAGCTCTACTTTGATAACATTTTGCCAAGTTTAACCTAGTTATAATTCCTAAATGCTGGCTATAAGTTAAGAAAACTAATAGATGCAAAACAACGATAGTACATCCAAGATTCATTTGTGCGGCCTCGCAGTATTAGCGAAACCTCTAATTGTTGCACTTATCGTTTTTACTCTTGGATTTGGTAGCGTTTTGGCTACTCCAGCCTTAGGATCTGCTCAAGATGAAACTGTAGATGATAGTTCGCAAATATCTTCCCAGCACATCTTTTTAATCGATGCTCCCTTTTTAGATTGGGACGATATAGATCCTGATAAAACACCAAATCTGTACTATCTGATACAAAATAGCGGAATTTCAAACTTAGTTACGCGTTCTACTGTCAGGTCAGATGAACTCGTTACCCCAGACGAAGCCGCTTGGAGTCTAGCAAAAGGCTACTGGGTGTCTACACCTAATGGAATTAACCTCTCAGATGTTTTTACAACTCTAACGGATAACTCAGGCTATCCGATCGGTGGTAACTTAGGGCAGTATTTTAAGGAGGCTGGATGGGCTCGTATTGCAATTGGATCGAGCAATCTGGGAGAAACTCCATCTTACCCAGCAGCAACTAGTCTAGTTGACCTAGAGGGCAGCATTGACAAGTCTTATATAGATCCAGATCTTGTGCTTGTTTCTAATTCTGAAGCTCCTTACGGAGTTCAAACAAATTACGAGGCTCTAGAAAATGCTCTAAACGAATCCTTAGAACAAAATGCTTCGAACAATGCGATTATTGCGATTGATACTGGAGATCTAAACAGAGCAGGATCTGCAAGAGCTACAAATAATAGCGAGGAAAACCAAGCAGCTTACGATATGGCGCTAGCAAACTTTGATGCATTTTTGGAAATTATCCTGAATAAAATGGAGGCCGATGATTACTTAATTTTGTACTCAACGTTAACAGGCACATCCAACTATCAACTCTCAGATGATTCTTATGCAGTACTCGCTGTTTATGGGGATGGATACTCTTCGATGCTTTACTCACCATCGACTGGAAGAGATGGAACAGCAACTGTACTAGACATTACTGCAACGCTCTATGAAATTGCAGGGATCGACAAGATCGTTGATAACGGAGCTGCACTTCAGACTTCCCAAGAATATACATCTTCAAGTACAGAAGACCTAATCGAGATTCTTGATGCCGACAGCGAATATGCAAGTGCAATAGATGCCTCACTAGAAACTATGGGGTATGTATTTATCTCTGTTTTAGCTGTGTCGTTTTTATGCTCTGTGATAATGCTGTCTACCGTGATTAAGCTGCCAGTGCGTGTTCTAGATTTTCTGATCCCTATTACCAGACTACTTTGGCTTTTGACGATGTCATATCCTTTGGCCACCTATCTTATGGGTCTGTTTAGTTTTGAAGGTATAACACCAGAATATGCAATTGCTATCTGTTCTATCACAACTTTTTTCTTGGCTATTATCGCTGTTTTGTTTGGAAAGTTCACAAAACGGTGGCTCTATTCATTGCTTTTATTGATGAGTGCTACGGTAATTGTTATTGCACTTGATCAGCTAACAGGCGCAAATCTTGCACACGTCGGCTATCTATCATACAGACCTATAGATGCTACGCGTTTCTCTGGTATTGGTAATGAAGGAGCAGCTGTTTTATTTGGAGCATGGCTTTTGCTCTCTGGGCTTTTGGTTAATAGATTCGATGGCTTAGCGATCACAAAAGCCTTCAGATTGTGGATTTTTCCAATTTGTTCATCCATTATCATCTTGATAATTGTTGCACCTTGGTGGGGTGCAAACTTTGGAGCTCTGGTTTGGGGAGTTGTTGGAACAGGTGCTACATGGTGGATGTTTACAGGACGTCGTCTTACATGGAAGATCGTGCTCCTAACCGTCGTAATTTGCATTGGACTTACTATCCTTTTAGTCTTAGCAGATGGATTGCTCGGAACAGAAATGTCTCACCTTGGAACAACTGCAGCAAATCTACTTCAAAATGGACTCTCATATGTTCCTGTGATTATCGCGAATATGTTCAGACTCGGTGTTGATACGCTACTATTTAACCCATTTTTATCTGTTGCTTTAACATTTATATGGCTTTATCTAGCGTGGCTTAGAATTATAAAACCCGGTCCATATCGCATTTTTTGGGACAGAAACTTGCCTTTTAAAGCTGCATTTACATCGGCTATGATAGTCGCGGTTTTAATGATTTTGTTCGAAGATTCAGGTATTTTGTTACCAGCACTTATGCTTCTATATGCAACAGCTGGTTTCACATGGCTTATTTGCGACCTGCATAGATGGGAACTTAGAGCTGTTGAGGGAGATATCGATACTGAAGACCAAGATATGCCTGTTGGAAATTTTAAAATACAGATCTCTAAGGATAGAGAATAGTAATGCAGCTTTGAGTGGCTCAGAGCAGCTTTAAACAGCGGGCTTATAGAGCAAAA
>CAZLCK010000064.1:0-5548 GCA_964558235.1 uncultured Coriobacteriaceae bacterium | reverse complement strand
TCATAAAAAGCTTGCATCGTATTGTCATCGATGCTGATAAGCTCAGTTGCAAACCAGGAGGCAGAGCTTTGGATCGCAACAAAAAGTGAATCTACTTGCATAGAATATGCTTTGTAGTGAGAGTTCGATGTGTCTTGATCGCTTTTTCTTGATGAATAGGTGGCGATCTTAATTAGAGTCGAGCTGATCTCATCATTTAATTGCAAAAATTCAAATAGATCTTTTGCACTAGTTGAGATCTTTCCACAATAGTTTTGGATCTTTTTAGGAATAGACTGCGCATCTTTTAAGGCCTCTTCGAAAGCCTCATCACTTGGAAAGATAGATTCCAAGTCCCACTTAAAACGCTCGGGAATTTCATCTCGAGATTCGTAAACCTTCACTTCGTTTTGTGAAATTCCACAAGCGTTTTTTGTCATCTATTATTCCTCCAAATAATCCTTCAATTTGCTAGAACGAGATGGATGGCGAAGCTTTGCTAAAGTCTTAGATTCAATCTGACGAATACGCTCTCTTGTTACACCAAATTCCTTACCAACCTCTTCAAGCGTTCTTGGATGTCCATCGATTAGGCCAAATCTTAGCTCAATAACCTTGCGCTCACGGTCGGCCAAACCATCCAAAACCTTACCAAGCTGCTCTTGAAGCATCGAAAAACTTGCTGCATCTGGCGGAGCAACAGCGCCCTGATCCTCGATGAAGTCCCCTAATTGGCTATCCTCTTCCTCACCAATTGGAGTCTCAAGACTCACAGGCTCCTGCGAGATCTTTTGAATCTCGCGAATGCGCTCAGGAGTCATATCCATCTTCTCGCCAATCTCTTCGGGCGTTGGCTCACGACCAAGCTCCTGAAGCAACTGGCGCTGAACGCGTACTAGCTTATTGATTGTCTCAACCATATGCACTGGAATACGAATGGTACGTGCCTGATCAGCGATAGCACGTGTGATTGCTTGACGAATCCACCATGTTGCATAAGTAGAAAACTTAAATCCCTTTGTGTAATCAAACTTCTCAACAGCACGGATAAGTCCGAGATTGCCCTCCTGGATAAGATCCAAAAAGAGCATTCCGCGGCCAACATAGCGCTTTGCAATAGAGACTACAAGGCGAAGGTTTGCTTCGATCAATTGTTGCTTTGCATCGAGTCCAACCTGCTCAACTCTAGTGAGATGACGCTTCTCTCGCCTCTCAAGTTCCACACCATCCTCGATTGCCTGTTCAATCTTCTTAGTAGCTTCTAGGCCAGCTTCGATCTTCATCGCAAGATCAATCTCTTCAGCGGCGGTAAGAAGCGGAACCTTTCCTATCTCTTTTAGGTACGTACGAACAGGATCTCCTGTAAGCATCGCGATAGAGGAATCTCCTGTAGCTTTTCGTGTAGTATGACGCTTTGTCTTTTTTGGAGCATCAGGAATTATTACCTCTAACTTAGCTTTTTCTAGAACATCGTCCGAGATATCTTCAGCGGCTTCATCTTCCAAAACAGAGTCGTCTATCGATTCGTCAATAATGTCCATATCACTTAGGTCATCAGCGGCTGCATCATCAGGCTCAGTGATGGGCACGATTGGGACAACATCATTTTCATCGTCGGTGACCTGTAATCCAAGATCACTTAGATGCTTTGTGATAGCACTAAATTGCTCATCGGATATATCGCTGTCAGAAAATACATTGTTGATATCTTCGTAGGAGATTGCACTATCGCTAGAAGAAGCGACCTCTATAAGTTCTTTCATCTCCTTTTCATACATCTCTAGCTCTGCGGGAATTGCAATAGTCTCTTTTTTAGTCGACTTTCTTGGTGACATTAATGTCCTCTCAACGTATCGAAGAATGCTAGATCTCGAACCTTTACTTATACACTTGATCGAGCAAAATTTCAAGTATCTACATCGGCAATGTCTTTAAGATTTTCTAAGTTCCGAGAGCTTCTTTTGCATTGCAGTGATTTTTTTAAATAACTCTTCTCTGTCTTGCTGACTAAGCTCTCGATTGTATTTAACATCATGCTCCATAGAATGAAGCATATCTTCGATATAGGCCTTCTGATGCTCCTTTAACATTAACTTGATTGTCTGCGCTGCTTCGGGTTTTTCTTCTAAACCAGCTAACGTAATATTCCACAGAAGTTCAGATTCTGGATACTTTTCCATGCAAGCGCTAACAAGTTCACTAGGTTTTGTCCCAGTATCAAAATCAGACATTATTTCCAAAAGTTCTTTTAGAAATCCATCTGCCCAATCTTGCTTCTTCATCTCATGCAAAATTGTCATACGCAAAGAAGGATACAATGCATAGGCAGCTACAATCTGAGCTTCCCATCGTTTTACACCCTGTGTTGGTATTTGATAGATCTGTGATTTTGGCCCTTTACCATTCTGATCTGCTTTTCCCTCATTGCCCTGCACGATAGATGAGTAGCCCTCGCCTTCATTTTTTAAATACGTTGAGATCGGCTGGGGCTTTATCTTTGCAAGTTCGCGTCTGACCGACTCAAAATCAATCTTAAAAATATCAGCTATATAGTTGATATATTCATCTGCCAAGATGGAGCCTTTTATAGGCGCCAGAGGGCTTAAAACGCTCTTTAAAGCGATGGATTTAGACTCTGGAGTCGAAAGATCAGAGTCACTTATTCTTCGGTCGATTACAAATCTAAGCAGAGGTTCAGCGTCTTTGAGAAGACTCTCCATCTCATCTCGACCATTTGCCTCAATGAAATCAACTGGATCTAAATTATCTGGAATTACAGCCACAAAAAGCATAACCTGTCGAGTGCCTGACTCTGGAGCAGATGTTGCACTTATAAGCTCAGAAGCACGATCTGCTGCTTTTTGACCTGCAGCATCACCATCAAAAAGATAGATAATCTTAGAGGCAAAACGCGTCAAAAGCCCTACGTGTTCGGGCGTTAAAGCCGTGCCTAGTGTCGCGACGGTATTATCAAAACCAGCTTCATGCATAGCAATCACATCGGTATAACCTTCAACAACAATTGCATATCCGCTAGTAGTAATCTTAGATTTTGCGCGGTCGATTCCAAATAGGTTCGACCTCTTAGAAAAAAGAGAGCAATTAGATGTATTGATATATTTAGGTTCACCCTTACCAATCACCCTACCTCCAAAGGCAATTGTCCTACCTTGAAGATCATGGATTGGAAAAATCACGCGATTATAAAATCTATCTCTCAATGCGCCACGATCGGTCTGTAGCGCTAGATTGGTATCGATCATCTCTTTTTCGGAAAACCCTTGAGATTTTAAATGAGAGATAAGCGTATTAGAGCCCGGCGCATAACCTAGATTCCATTTTTTTGGAATCTCGCCACCAAATCCCCTCGAAGCCAAATACGATCTAGCACTTGCTGCACCATCAGATTTGCCACGCATAAGCTGAGTATGATAAAAATCCGACGCAGCATCAGCGCATGCAAATAATCGTGCGCGATATCCACTAGGAAGTCCACCGGACTCCTCGATAATTGGGATGTGAGCCTTATTTGCAAGATATCTCACTGCCTCAGGAAAATCGAATTGTTCCTTTAGCATCAAGAATTTAAAAGCATCTCCACCCTCTCCGCAGCCAAAACAATGCCATGTTTGAGTCTGTGCACTTGCCTTAAAAGAGGGAGTTTTTTCGTTATGGAAGGGGCAATTACCCCAAAAATCGCGGCCACGCTGCTTAAGCTGAACATACTCGCCTACGAGTGCGACTATGTCAGTAGCTTCACGAACTCTTGCAATATCGTCTTGCGAAATGCGTCCCAACGAAATCCTAAAATCTTTAACTGATCATTAATTGGTCGTTCTGATCATCAATTGATCGATCTTTAAAACAAAACTGTTTTTAAACCGTATAAAAGCTGTTCCTATTATTTTACATAGAAAAAGCCTTGCGTTAACTTGCAAACCAATCAACGCAAGGCCAAAGATAAATTAACTAAAGATAAACTACCGACGACAAACAAACTAACTAACTAACTAAAGATAAACCAACCCCGCAACTTTCCGTAACTCACCGCAACCTTGCAGACTAATCGCATCTTAGAAGATCGAAATTGTAGCGAATAGAGGTGCAAATACTAATGCGACAACTGTCATCAACTTAATCAAGATGTTCATCGAAGGACCAGAAGTATCCTTGAAAGGATCCCCAACGGTATCTCCTACAACAGCAGCCTTATGAGCTTCGGATCCCTTGCCACCATGCACTCCACCTTCAATATACTTTTTAGCATTATCCCAAGCTCCGCCAGCATTTGCCATAAAGATTGCCATCAAAAAGCCTGTAACTAAGGCGCCGGCCAATAGTCCAGCTAGCATCTCCTCGTTGATAATTCCAACAACAATCGGAACGACAACCGCAATGACTCCAGGGATAATCATCTCACGGAGCGCAGCATGTGTAGAGATCTGAACACATCTCTCAGGATCTGGGTCAGCCTTGCCTTCGAGAAGTCCCGTAATCTCGCGAAACTGCCTTCTAACCTCAACGATCATAGCGTTTGCAGCCTTAGAAACGGCTTCCATAGTAAGTGCCCCGAAGAGAAATGGAAGCATAGCCCCGACAAACAAACCAGCGACGACCATTGGGTTGGTAAGCGAAATATCTAGTGAAACACCTAGCGACTCAAGAGTAACTCTAAACGAGAAGAAAAGCGAAAGAGCAGTTAAGCCAGCTGATCCAATTGCAAATCCCTTTGCAATAGCAGCAGTTGTATTTCCAACAGCATCTAACTTGTCGGTACGGCCACGAACCTCCTCAGAAAGTCTGCTCATCTCAGCAACACCACCAGCGTTATCAGCAACAGGACCATATGCATCAACACCAACAGTAATCGCAGTAGTGGAAAGCATTCCTATAGAAGCAAGACCAATTCCATATATTCCAAACGAAGCAGCATCTGTGCCAACTGGGATTGCAAGATTTGCGACATTATAAGCAACTAAAATTGCAACAGCTACGATAACGATAGGAACAATCGTAGATAGCATTCCATTTGCTATACCAGAAATAATGTTAGTTGCTGTGCCTGTCTCAGAAGCTTCAGCAATCTTTTTGACTGGCCTATAAGCATCGGAACAGAAATACTCCGTCGACTTACCAATTCCAAGACCGGCAACAAGTCCAATAACAACTGCAACTGCTAACCACATCGCGTTGATACTTGAAGTCGAAGAACTTGTCCAAAACCAGCAGATCACTATTACAGCGATTATCTCAATAATTGCTGCGACATAAGTTCCGCGATTAAGCGCGCTATGAAGTTTGGATTCGTCCTTGGTGTTAACAGCAAATATACCGATAATTGATGCGATGATACCAAGAGCTGCAATTAGAAGTGGAGTAAGGATTGCTAGAGTAATATCTGCTCCAGTAAGAGTAGTTCCTATCATCGAAACAGCCAAAATCATTGGAGCGAGAATCGATCCAGCGAATGATTCATAGAGGTCGGCACCCATTCCAGCAACATCACCAACGTTGTCACCAACATTGTCTGCGATAACTGCAGGGTTACGAGGATCATCCTCTGGAATTC
>CAZLCK010000063.1:0-7429 GCA_964558235.1 uncultured Coriobacteriaceae bacterium | reverse complement strand
ACCACAAACACTTCAACTTCTAGCGGTACTTCCACTTCAAGTGCGAGTTCGGATGACTTACTTCCCCAAACAGGAGATACCAGCACCGCACTTTTATTGGGCACTGTCGTAACACTGGGTCTTTCTGTCCTAGTAATTGCGCTTAGCCTTATACAAAGAAGGCGTCACAGGATTCAAGGAGCGCACCTGCGCACGATGTAAGTGCTGCCAAGGCACGTCGAAACAAATAACAATTTTAAGGGGGCCAACATTGTTGACCCCCTTTATAATTCAATCAAGCTCCTAATAGTTTGGTTATTTTTTCTCTTCGATACCCCAAATTTGGAAGAGTTCATGATAAAACGGCGGTACTTCGTTTTCGAGCTCAAGACCAATCTCTTGCATCAAATTGCCATACATAAAGGTAGTCTTGCGAATTCCTTCTATAAATTCTTCAAACCTTTTGCCAGGAATAGTCATAATAACTTCATCTTCACGGGCAAGTGCGCGAGCGCGATCGCCTGGATCTGGGAAGGTTATCTTATAAATATTTTTCTCCATCGGTTCAACTATTGCATGAACACACGAGTCGATCGAGTCAAAGGTGCTCTGAATATATTCACCAGTCATAAAACGAACAGCGCCAATCATCGAGACCATCTGGTGTGTGTTGGAATAGACCAAGATCACATCTGGTTCAAAAGTAGCAGTTTTAACTGGAGCAACAACGACATAAGGATACTTTTCAAGTGGAAGCCTTGGGAAATTATTCCAAAATTCGCGAGCCTTATCCTCGTCTTCGATTCCTAAAACCTTAACGATGGTGTCGCCTGCAGGTTCGCCAACTTCAGCCTTACAGATACCAAAAGAGACTAGTGGATTCCAGCACCAATGATCATTTTTGCCCATAGCTACTGTCTTGCCCTTCATGCGAGCCATCGACTTTGCTTGGCAAAAAGCGGCACGCTTTCCTAAGTCGCGATATGGAAATATTGCTTCTTCTGGGATATCCTCTTCTCTTTCGTAAAATTTCACAGCAATCGGATAAGTCCGCAATTTTAAGGTGTTTTCTAGCTCAAGGCCCATCTGATTCATAGCAGCAATATCCATCGAAACCCCTCCTTTTTAGTGCATGGTTAGCACCGCTTCCCTTATGAGCAAATTTTTTGAGTTCCCTGCAATGTAATATAGCATCAATTGCGGTTTTAAAAAGAATCTCGATAACATAAACTAAATTTGCGTGAAGAAGAAAAGAGGAGATCATGCATTATAGATATAAGCCAGTCGGGGTTTGTGCAAAAGAAATCGAGTTCGATTACGACGGAGAAAAGATCTCAAACCTCTCGTACAAAGGTGGATGTAACGGAAATTTGAAGGCTATCGGACGTCTTTTGGAGGGCACAACTCCACAATATATTATCGATAGATTAAAAGGTAATATTTGCGGCCCACGTCAAACCTCTTGTGCTGATCAACTTGCGCAGGCTATGGAGGCTTTGCTTGAAGATAAGATTCAGCCTGTTGAGGCTTAAGCCAAATAGGTTAATTGGAGACGAAAGAAAGACAGATGTCCAAAAACATAAGCAGTGATTCTCAAAATACTAACCAAGATGAATTTTCTCCAATTTCAAAAGAGCTCGATTCTTTAGCTTGTGATGCGATTGGGATGGCGCTTGATAAGCTGGCGATTGGTGAGGGTATTTGGCCAACGCTCATGATTGAAAATGCCGAAGGTGCCCGTGAGTATTTTGTTTTTGAGGACGACGGACTAGACGTGTGTTTGATAGAGGCGCGCTCATCTGTAAAAACTCTTGGTAAAGATGCGGTTTGTTATGCGCTCTATTACGATGGGTTTTTCCAAAACGATGAGAGATTATCGGACAATGCTCTAATCGTTGAATTTGGGGAGCGTGGGGCAAAGACTGCCTATTCAGCCATCATTGCATATGGAAATTCTGGAATGTATGAGTCTTTTTGGTACGACGCGCCAATTCCAGGTGGAGAAGAAGAGCTGCTTTTTTAAGGAGACTGCCAGACAGAGATGTCAAACACAAAAAAATATCAAGGGATTAGAAATATCGCAATTATTGCTCATGTTGATCACGGGAAGACCACGATGGTCGACAGAATATTACAAACCACAGGTGTTTTTAGAGCAAATCAAGATATACCAGACCAAGTTTTAGACTCAAATGATCAAGAGCGCGAGCGCGGCATCACAATTCTTTCAAAAAATGTCTCAGTAACTTATCGGGATGTGAAGATAAACATTATCGACACGCCAGGTCACTCCGATTTTGGTGGAGAGGTTGAGCGTGTTTTAAACATGGCCGATGGTGCTTTAGTGTTGGTCGATGCTTTTGAAGGACCAATGCCTCAGACTCGTTTTGTGTTGAAAAAAGCGCTTGAGATAGGACTTTCTCCAGTTTTAGTGATCAATAAAATCGATCGTTTAGGTGCACGCCCAACCGAAGTTTTGGACGAAGTTTTTGATTTGATGGTTGAGCTTGATGCAACAGATGAGCAGCTTGACTTTCCAGTGGTCTATACATCGGCAGCGATGGGTTATGCACGCTATGAGCCAGATGATGACAATGACGATATGCTTCCTTTGCTCGACACAATCATAGAACATATTCCAGAGCCTTCCTATGATGTAGATGGCCCTGTAGCGTTGCAAGTCTGCACTATTACTCATTCAAATTTTGTAGGGCGCATTGCGATTGGACGCTTGCACTCTGGTATTTTGCGCAATAAAGATCAGGTCTTGGTTCGTAAGTCAAATGGAGATGATCGTGTTGTTCAAATCAAACAGCTCTATACCTTTGAAGCGCTTGGTCATGTTGAATGCGATGAGGTTTTAGCTGGTGATATTGCTGCTATTGTTGGTATAGAAGATGCCGACATTGGAGATATGGTTACCTCGCCCGACAATCCCGTAGACCTGCCCCCAATCACAATCGAAGAGCCAACGATGGCCGTTGTTTTTGAAGCTTCTACTAGTCCTCTTGTTGGTAGAGAAGGCTCAATCGTTGGTGCTCGTCAGTTGCGTGAGCGCTTGATGCGCGAAGCTGAGTCGAATGTTACCATGCGCATCGTAGAGCTTGAGGATCGCAGCGGTATTGAAGTTTCTGGTCGAGGAATTTTGCATCTCTCGGTACTTATGGAGTCGATGCGTCGAGAGGGATATGAATTTCAAGTTGGCCGTCCGCGCGTATTAGTTAAGCGTGATGAGAACGGCAATAAACTTGAGCCAATCGAGGAAGCTTCGATCGAGGTTATAAATGAATATTCCGGCAAGGCGATTGAGGTTATGGGTTCAGCTGGCGGTGAATTAGTTGATATGGTGAACCGCGATGAACAAGTCTTTATGACTTTTTATATCCCAACACGCGGAATTATGGGTCTTGCAACTAAACTCATGAATGTAACGCATGGCGAAGCAATCTTTACGCATCGGTTTTTAAAATACGACACTTTTAAAGGTGAGTTAACTGGGCGCAAAAACGGTGTAATGATCGCGATGTATAACGACAAAGCTGTCGCGTATGCGCTTGATACTTTGCAGACACGTGGCACTATGTTTGTAAGCCCAGGAGACCAATGTTATGAGGGTATGATTGTTGGTGAGCATGCTAAGGAAAATGATCTTGTAGTTAATGTTTCGAAGACAAAGCAGCTTACTAATACCCGTGCAGCTTCGGCCGATAAAGCAATTTTGCTTACTCCGCCAAAGATTTTTACGCTTGAAGAGGCGTTAGAATATATAGAAGATGATGAGCTTGTAGAAGTTACACCAGAATCGATAAGAATGCGTAAGCGTCTACTTAATGCGACGGATCGCAAAAAAGCAGCGGTTCGTGATGGGCTTGTTAAAAAGTAGCAGAGAAATGACAGTTCAATTTATGCAGCATAAGATTATTCGTATATAGGAGAGGAGTATCGTTATGCCAATGGATGATATTATTTTACGCTCCTTATCATATGGAGTTTATATTGTTACCTCTATGGACGGCGATCGTCCATGCGGATGTACGGCCAATAGTGTTATGCAGATCACTTCGAATCCGCAAACAATCGCAGCAAGTATCAATCGCAATAATTACACCAATGAACTCATCAAAAAGACCGGTAAAATTGCGGTTTCTATTCTTGCTGAGGATAGTGAACCTTCACTCATCGGGGGCTTTGGTTTTAGGTCGGGTCGAGATAATGATAAATTCGACGGTGTAGATTATGAGATGAAAGATGGCCTTCCAATAATCAAAGATTCTTGTGGTTATATCACGATGGAGGTTAAAGATTCTGTTGAGACCTCAACCCATACAATCTTTATCTGCGAAATGATTGGCGGCGAGGCTTTTGGTGAGCGTGCTCCTATGACCTATGCATATTATCATGCTGTTGTTAAAGGTAAGACTGCCCAGAATGCTCCAACCTACAATCCAAAGCTTGATAGTGGTGAGGGCGAGTCGGCAACACCAGCTGAGAAGGCAGTAAATGCAGGCAAGGTTATGGCAGATGCCAGTTCTGGCAAGAAGTGGGTTTGCACGATTTGTGGATATGTCTATGAGGGGGAGACCCCATTTGAGGATTTGCCAGATGATTGGACGTGTCCACTTTGTGGTGTTCCAAAATCTGCTTTTGAGCTCAAATAGTTTTTATATAGATGCTTAGCAGCAAATGGAAGGACTAAAATGCCTGAGCTAATTCCTGTCGAAGACGCTGTAAAGATCGTTTTAGATAACGTTACTAAAATGCCTGTTGAAAAGGTCTTTGTTGTCGATGCAATTGGTCGTGCAGTTGCAAAGGATCTCTATAGTGACATCGACATTAACGGTTTTGCTGATGCTGCAATGGATGGCTATGCTATTATCGGCGCCGATGTAGCAGATGCTAGTGAAGATAATCCGATTTCATTGGATGTTATAGATGTTATAGGTGCGGGCTATCTTCATCAGGGAACGTTACAAAGCGGTCAGGCTATTAAGATTATGACAGGCGCTGCTATGCCGGATGGCTCTGACACCAACGTTAAGATCGAGGATGTTGAAATCACCGGTAATGGAGATACTGGTGATAAGGTGATTTTTAAAACTCCGATTAAGGTGGGCGCTAATGTGCGGGCAGCTGGCGAGGAGGCAAAGGCTGGGCAGCTGGTCTTTAAACAAGGTGAGACAATCAGCCCTGCTGGCGCAGGACTTCTAGCTACAACGGGACATATTTATGTTGATGTTTATAAGCGTCCCAAAGTTGGAATCATCTCGATTGGTAGTGAGCTAGTTGATGCTACCGAAGTTCCGGACAAGGGCAAAAAGCGCGACTCAAATAAGTACACGCTGGCCTCGATGGTAAAAGAGGTTGGTGCGGAGCCGGTTTTGTATCCAATAGTCGATGATGAGTTTGATGAGATTCGTGCTCTATACGAAAAGGCCGTTTCTGAGTGCGATTATGTTATCTCAAGTGGCGGAGCATGCGGTGGCGATTTCGATTATATCTCGCAGGTTATCGCAAGTTTGTCCGATGTGAAGTTTGAGTATGTGAATATGCGCCCAGGCAAGGCTCAGACGTTTGCCGTTATGCCAGAGGGCACAATGCTTTTTGGGCTTTCTGGGAATCCTGCTGCCTCTGCAACAGGATTTGAGGTTTTAGTCCGTCCTGCTCTTCGTAAGGCGATGGGTTTTAAGGATTTCGAGCGTCCGTATGTATGGGCAACTTTAGCTAGTGATGTTAAGAAAAAAGAGTCTCGTAGGTTCTTGTTGCGCGGTACTCTTTCCAAGGATAGCGATGGCAACTATATTGCAACACCATCACCAAGACAGTCCTCTGCAATTATTGGAGCAACCTCGGATTCGAATTGCCTCATTATTATCCCTGAGGGAGGCAAGCCCGGAGTTGCGGGTATGCAAGTTAAGTGTATCCGCATCGATATTGAAGCTGGTTGCGTTAGTTAAAACCCACAGACTATTTTGTCTACTATACGTGATGTAAGGTTCCTGCCTTTATCTGTGGAGAGTGTCAAAGACTGCTTGCGAGATCGCTCACGATCTCGTCTTTATACTTAGTGGTCTCAGCGATGGCCTTTTCAACATCGATACTTGCCCATTGACCATCTTTATAGGTGATCTTTCCATCAACCATCGTCAAAACAACATCCTCACCAGACTCTGAATAGATCAAATTGGTGGCCATGTCTGTTATAGGCTGCATCCAAGGCTTATCGATATCTAAAACTACCAAATCGGCGCGATATCCCGTCGCTAATTTGCCGCAATCATTGCGTCCTTGCGCATATGCTCCAGCTTCGGTTGCGATATGCAAAATGTCTGCTGGTGAAAGACCAACAGGGTTTAGTTCTGCACCGCGATGAATGGTTGCTAATAGGTACATGTCTCGAAATAGGTTATGCGCATTATTGCTTGCAACGCCATCTGTTCCAATTGCGAGACGAACCCCCTTGTCACAAATCTTTTTAAGAGGCAAAAAGCCACTACCCAGTTTTAGATTTGAAGCTGGATTCGTAGCAATTGTAACGTCTTTATCATTTAGGATCTCGATATCTTCGTCTTCAAGCCATACGCAATGTGCTGCTGTTGTGCGTGAATCAAAGACGCCGAGTTTAGCTAGATAAGCTGGGGGAGTGAGTCCACCGTGGCGCTCTTTGCATTCCTCAACTTCGCTTTTAGTCTCTGATACATGAACATGCATACCTACACCATATTCGAGTGTTTTTTCAGCGACTTCTCTAACAATATTAGGAGTGGTTGTGTACTCGCTGTGTAAGCACATATCCATCAAAAGACGTCCATCAAAAGCGCCATTCAAATCATGGAAAAGATGTTCGTTTGCTGCATATAGAGGCAGGTTTTTGTAGTGAGCATCTGGGTCAAAGCAGCTTATCGATGTGGAAATATTGCATTTAATCCCCGACTCTTCAATAGCCTGTGCACGTGCATCGTCGAAAAAATACATATCAGAAAAAGAAACTATTCCATAACGAAGCATCTCTGCAATTGCTAAACGCGTTGCTGGAAGTGCAGCTTCAGGTGTGATCTTGGCCTCAAATGGAAAGACCATCTCATTTAGCCAGCGCTGCAAAGGTAGGTTTTCTGCATATCCTCTAAGGAGCGTCATAGTTGAGTGAGCATGTAGGTTAAAAAGACCTGGAATTAAGAGTTTATTTTTACCATCATAGATCTCACCAAAGTCTGTGGAGACAGAATTAATATCTGAGAGCTTTCTTGGATCGTCATTGCCGATGTAGGTTATAAATGCTCCTTGAACACCAACATATTGATCTTTTATTAGCTCGAAGTTTTCATTAAGGATGTTGATGTTTGTGAATAACATTTTGATCCTTTCTTATAGAGAGGCTTTTGGGTTAGTTAAAGGATTATTTATTTGTACTATCTTAACCTATTGATTGAATGTAAAAAGTTGCGCAAAAAGT
>CAZLCK010000062.1:0-8054 GCA_964558235.1 uncultured Coriobacteriaceae bacterium | reverse complement strand
AGATATACTTGCCATTGGCACTTGAATAGTCATAATCATCTTCACTGTCTATTTCCACGAAGGTGATGGCATTTTCACCTGACCCTACCGTCCATGTCGCTGCATACGCAAATGAGTTGGTGAAAACACCAGATAGAACAAGTATTACTGCCAAAATACTTAGTAATG
Source organism: uncultured Coriobacteriaceae bacterium (assembly GCA_964558235.1). GTDB lineage: Bacteria > Actinomycetota > Coriobacteriia > Coriobacteriales > CADBOM01 > CAZLCK01. Next base: position 7,886 of record CAZLCK010000062.1, on the reverse strand, counting down.
TCTTCCTTAGAAAACTTCTATGGATTGATGCTACGTTCATAGTGTCTTTTCCCTCCAAAAAAGCTGACAATCTAGCTTCAAGCTAATCTTTTATATCCACACAATCTACAAAGAGTACCCCCCCCCCGCATGTTTTTGTCAACTCTTGAGTTCTAGTGAACGTTGCAACACCCCTATAAGAAAGAAAAGAAAAGGCTCCGACAAACTGTTATCAAAGCCTTTAAAGATTAATGAATATTTAAGTTTTACGTCTTACTGCAAGATTTGAAAGCTTGCACATTTACACTAAAGCTACAGATAAAAGCTCTATAGCAATATGTCTCATAACAAAGAGTAGATAGCTATGTTCCCCAATCAGATCCCACAACAACCAGTAGATCACCATCAAAGGAATATCTGCCGGCTGATTGCACAGCTGTACCTTTGCCGAGTACGCTAATTATGTCGTTAGCTATCTCTAAATCGTCATCATCATTGTAGATGACCAATGTCTCTGTATACACAAACTGATTTGCATTACCAACATCTTGAATTTCATATCCCACATCAGTTAGCATCTCAGCAGCTTCACCCGCTGAACCCTCTATGCCCCCACCGTTTCTAACAGTAATTTCATAGTCGGATCTATCAAAACTTACAGTCGAAGTGGAATTTGTTTGAGCGACCGAATTATATTCATCTGGGATAATTCCTGAAATTGTCCAATCTTGTTCATCAGGGAGACCACCAGAGTCGATGATAGACATCATCTCTTCCCACTCAGATTCATCGGCAATAACATAGGAAATACCATCGATAGTTGAAGTGGACGAAGGAACTGAATATGTATAGATATTCTCTATACCCATACCTCTTAACATGCTAGCAATCGAATAGATCTCTGCAACATCCATATCTGTTCCAACGCACGATGCAATTGCATTGATGGAGCTAAGCAGTGTTACTGGGTCTGCAGACAAAACCTTTTCCGCTAATGCCTGCAAGAATATCCTTTGGTTAGCCTGACGTTGGTAATCACCAATTGCTGTATCCCTTGAACGACAGAAGATAAGCGCCTGCTCACCATTTAATGTTTGTAGTCCAGCTGCAACATATCCCCCAGCATCCTCATCGTCAATCTCGATTGGAACATTGACCTCAACCCCTCCAAGAGCATCGACCAAGTCGACAAAGCCACTAAAGTCGACCTCAGCATAGTGCGAGATTTCTACACCTGCAAATTCTTCAACAGCCTCTACAGCACCAGCAGCTCCTCCATATGCATATGCTGCATTAATCTTTTGATAACCATATCCTTCGATATAAACCCTGGTATCACGTGGAATCGAAATCAAAACTACCTGCATAGATTGAGGATCAACACGAGCTAAAATAATAGAGTCGCTTCTATCAGACTCCTCATCATTTCGTCCATCGGTGCCCATCAAAAGCATATAGAACGGATCGTCTTGGCTGCTATCAACTACCAAAGCAGCATTTAGTGCGTCAATATCGTCGATATTGGAGCGTAATTGGTTGTTTAAAAATCCCATATAGGCAAATGCCGCAGCACCGCCACCTAAAACCAAAACGGCGACGACAGTCACAACTGTAACTAAAATTCTCTTACGACGACGCTTTTTCCTACGCCTTGGTAGGTAACCCTGTGAAGCAACTTGTCTACTGTATTTTGAAACGTCAGAGTCGGTGCTTGAGGCGGGTGTAACGTATTTGATTTGGCTTCTATCATAACTTCTCGAAGCCCTTGAATTGACAGATCTTGCATTCCTTTTTTTGCTATGTTTTCCAGACGAAAGAGATTTTCTGTCAGACCTTCTAAAGCTAGCCATAAAAAGCTTATATCACCTCGGTAAGTCATTTTTTACATTTAAACTGTTTTTAGGACTTGTCCAATTGACGAGAATACTAAAACTTCGCTCCAAATTCCATTTATCAATAAAATGAACACATAATAATCGTGTTTTATACCGACAAACGGCGGTTAAACATTCCGATGTAAACGCTATCTAGTAGTTCTTTCTATATGAGCACCAACAGATCTAAGTTTGCCTACAAAATCCTCATAGCCACGATCTATATGCTCAATTTGAGAAACTGTAGTCTGTCCATCGGCAACTAACCCGGCTAAAACCAATGCGGCTCCACCGCGCAAATCTGCAGATTGCACAGGAGCTCCTGATAGTTGTGGAACTCCTTCAATAATTGCATGATGGCCATCAACTCTTATATCAGCGCCCATGCGTGTAATCTCTGCAGCAAATAAAAATCTATTCTCAAATACATTTTCTGTAATCACAGACCGTCCTTGAGCTATTGTATTCAAAACCATGAATTGAGCCTGAAGATCTGTTGGAAAACCTGGATGCGGAAGTGTTTGAATATCACAAGATACTATTGGGCCATCACGAAAAACTGTAATAGAATCCTCAGTTTCTTCGGCATGAACGCCCATCCGTTCCAAAATTGCAATAGCGCGACGCAAATTATTAGGATCTACACCTTTGACTGTTAAAGGGCCTCCACCTAAAACACCAGCAACTAAAAATGTTCCTGCCTCAATCCGATCCCCAACTACGGTATGTTCAGTTGGAATTAGGACATCGGTTGTGCCAACACCCTCAATTGTAATAACAGGGGTACCGGTTCCAGTAATATTGGCTCCCATCTTATTTAAAAAGTCAGCCAAATCACAGATCTCTGGCTCCCTTGCTGCATTTTCTATAACTGTTGTTCCTTGCGCTCCAACAGCCGCCATCATTAAATTTTCCGTAGCACCAACAGATGGAAAGTCCAAAACAACATCAGCTCCATGTAATGTTCCTGGAACTTCAGCATTTATATATCCATGTTCGCTATCAAAAACAACACCTAGTGCCTCTAACGCAGCAATATGCATATCCAGTTTTCTCGTACCAATACGACATCCACCAGGCATTGCTACCCTAGCGCGCTTAAATTTTGCAATGAGTGGGCCTAAGACCGAGATCGAAGCACGCATCTTTGCAACAAGATCGTATGGTGTTTCAAAGGAATCGACACCGATGGTATCTATCTCTAAAAAATGATCCTTTCTGGATGTTTTTGCACCCAATATTTCCAATACCTCCGCCATAACCTCTACATCAGAGATATTTGGAACATTGTTGAGCCTAAATATTCCTGGAGCCATGATTGAAGCTGCCATGAGCTTCAATACAGAATTTTTTGCTCCCCCAATTTGGACTTCGCCCGAAATAGGATATCCCCCAATGACATTAATAACCTCTTCAGAGGATTTTGCCATCCTTATAGCACCTCAATCCAAAGCTTAAGTACTGTATCTGCATTACTTGCATTACTGCTAACTAGCTTAATAAGCATTTTAATGCTTCTATTATTTTTTCGACTTTCAATGTTTTATCTACATAATCTTTTGCGACAAAATCTTATACGCCATAATCTCATGCGCCAAAATCTTATGGGTCATAATCTTATGGGTCATAATCTTATGCGCCAAAATCTTATGCGCCAAAATCTTATACTCTTTGTTGAGAATTGCCTGCATCTTCGTGCATATTTGAGTTCTTAATACGCATCCCAACAGCCTTTACAAAATACCCTGCTGTATAAATTGAACATACAACTAACACGATAAAAGTAAGAAACGGCACTAAAGACAGAACAACCAAAACTACAGAGCCAATAACACTTGATAGGTATGTGTTTAGTTGTGGAAAGATCGCCCTTGCAATCGACATACCTGCAAAAGGTACAGAGATAATCGCCAAAATCAAAGCGATCAAAAGAATCAGTATTGCAACTTGTATAGTTGCCATCATCATTATGAGAACAATTACCAAAAATGGCACAACTATTACAGTGATAATTCCGGTGATTATCATTGAAATAGATGACTTTTTAATCATCTCGGCACTAGCGGCAATCTCCTTTTTCATTACCAAATTCATCAAAAGTGCTGTAATAGCAGCAACTACTAAACTAAAAATAATTGAAAATATGGTCGTTGTTCCAAAAAAAGCCTGTGACCAATCGCTAGGAATACCCATGAAGGAAGACGCACCCTGCGAATTGTAAACATAATTTGAAATCGATGCTCCCTCGGCTAAGACTGGCTCGGTCGATGAAAAAACAGTCAATGTCCCAGTGATGACCGCATTTGAACCAATAACCACCTCTTGATAGGCGTTTATTTCAACATTTCCATCAACATAACCATCAAAAACAACGTAATTTCCAAAAATAGTCAAAGCATTAGAGCTGCCATAATACCCAACATTATTGCCTAATAGATATACTCCAAGCGCTGTAGTTCCCTGTCCAATTTGTAGAGTATTTGCAGCAACTGTTATATTTCTTTGAACCTCGGTTGCATTAATAGTTATATTTTGAGCAAGAGCTCTGATGCTTCCTGTAACTTGCGAATTATTAAAATCAACAGAATCTCCAAATCCTAAAATCAAAGCATCTCCATTTATGGTAGTTGAGGTGATATCTGTTGTAAGTCCCATCCAAAAAAGATCGCCCTCAGTTGAAGAGCTATCGATTGATTCCTCACTAGATAAAGCATTTCCTGCCGAATCGCTAACTATTGCCCAAGCTGATTGACAACCAAAAAGACTTAAAAGTAGCGAAACGATTACAATTGCACTGATTTTTTTCTTCATAAACATTCCCATCCTAAGATAGTATGCTTTTTGACTACGATAGGTCGAAATATAGCATTAATAAGATAGCTAGTAACAATATTGATTATTAACAAAATGCTAGCATAGTTTTAATATTTGAAATCAAAATCAGGAGGCTATTTAAAATGGGAGAAAATCCTATTGCCACTCGTTCGAAGAAAAAACTAATAGATACACTTGAAAAATTTTTATCTGATAAGCCTTACGAGGAGATCACTATCACAGAGCTTTGTCAAAAGGCAAATCTCTCAAGACCCGCCTTTTATCAAAACTTCTATAAAGTCGATAATGTTTTATTGCAACTAATTGAAGATAAACTACAAAGATCATCTTCATATAGTTGCTTAAATGCCCATACGATTGAAGGATTTACAGAAACAAGTGTAAAGATTGCAAATGAAAATAGAGCTTTTATCTCTATTCTTTTAAAAAACGATCTGGAGCAATTCTTTGTCTATAAGTTCACTCAAGTATTGATGAAGCTAGAGACCGTAACCGATGGCTATTTAGATTCTAGCGACATTGCCAAGCACTACTACAAACGCTATATAGCCTCTACTGCTGCAAATGTTTTAGCTGAATGGGTTAAGCAGGACAATCAGAGTTTAGAAGAGATCACAAAATTAATCTCTGGATTACTCAAAAGGCCGTTTTTTTGAAATCAATAGACGACTAACCTCTTACACCTCCACGCCCCCTAGTATTGCGCGAAAGAGTGAAAGGTTTCGATCAACAAACGTCAATGACGCTCACGCCGCTGATAATAAAAATTCATTATGTAAACAAAAAACAGAGCAAACCTTTGTTAGAATCTGATCATACCGACATGATCTTTTATTACTTCTGGTGAGACTTTCTCACATTTTTACATGCTCGCATTTTTACACAGAAAGAGATATTTTGGAGACTTTTGAGCTTATTCTTATAATGGCCTCCGCAGTACTTGCATCGTCAATCATCGACCAGGTGTTACCAAGGATATCTCCGCCGCTCATTCAAATTGGTCTGGGACTCGTCCTTGCATTTGTAGTAGCTACGCCAATTAATATCACACTTGAACCCGAGCTTTTTTTGGTTCTTTTCATTGCACCACTTCTCTTCCATGACGCTAGAAATGCAGACAAAGTTGGACTTTGGAAAAACAAAGTCGGCATAGTTTCGCTAGCCGTTGGTCTTGTTCTAGCGATTGTCCTCATCGTTGGATTTACGATGCATTGGATAGTCCCTTCGCTATCCTTGACTGCTACATTTATTTTAGGTGCCGCACTTGGACCAACAGATGCAGTTGCCGTGGAGTCGCTTGGGAGAAGTTCGAATCTAAAACCTCGTGAAAAATCAATGCTTCAAGGTGAAGCTTTAATCAATGATGCATCTGGTGTTGTTTCATTTCAGTTTGCAGTAAGTGCTGCTATTACTGGAACATTTTCATTAATTGACGCAACAGCAAGCTTTATACTCAGCTTTTTTGGCGGAATTGCGATCGGATTAGTTTTAGCCTATGTAATCAATTGGTTGCGCCAAAAAATTCACGATGCAGGAATTGAATCTACGACATTTCATGTTTTATTGGATGTCATGATGCCATTTATTATTTTCTTGGTGGCAGAGCTTGTACATGTAAGTGGAATCTTGGCAGTTGTTGCAGCTGGACTTTTGATTAGCTCGCTGGAAAAGCGAAATGTGGGACCAGTAAATGCAAAGCTTAGCATCGTCTCCTCTAGTGTTTGGAAGGTTTTAGCCTTTACTTTAAACGGAATAGTCTTTGTGATGTTGGGTATGCAATTACCCGACGCTATGAACTCTTTAATTCTCGACGATTCGATTAGCAACGGGATCTTAGTCTTGTGGGTGTTAGCTCTTACATTAGTAATTACAGTTGCAAGATTTATCTGGATAATACTGATGAACATATATACAGCCAAAAAAGAGCTTAAACAAATGGCTGTAGCGCAAGAAAATAATGATACAGCTAATACAACCGCCGCGAATCTTAACGCCCAAAGACCTGAGGTAAGCAAGGCCGGGATTTTGAAGACCACGTTAACATCGACTATTGGTGGCCCAAAAGGCGCTATTACACTATCTATCATCATGTCTGTTCCTGTACTCTTGTCGAATGGTGAACCATTTCCTCAAAGAGATCTGATCATCTTTTTAGCCTCAGGAACAATTCTATGCACGCTTATTCTCACCAATTTCTTATTACCTGTTTTAGCTCCAAAGGTTAAAGATAACCAAAAAGCTTTACCCGAAAGCGAAGCTAAAATCGCAAGTGAGACAATTGCCATCTTAAGAAAGGTGATTGCTGATCTTACCGCTGCTAGAACACAGGAGAATAAAACTGCTACAAGAGCGGTTATCAGTTCTTATAACGCAAGAATTGCAAAGATCAGAGAGCGCTCAGATATAGCCTCAACAGACTATGTAATTAAACTTCGACTACAAGTGTTAAATCACCAACAGCAGCGTCTTAGAGAAATTCGAGAAGAAAAAACTGAGAATAATGTCGATATCTTCAACTGCATGTTCTATATAACAAGACATCAGATGATGTTGCATGAAGACAACAGACTTAAATTGGTTGGAATTACCATAAAACACTTACCAACAGTTATCAAAGTTCTTTTTGGAAATATCAAACGAATGCTCGACGTCATAACTGGAAGACATAAAGTGCCAACTGATCAAAGCTTAAGAATTAAGCTCGAAGAGTGCTCTGTGCAGTATCTGCAAGAGCTTCTTGATTCAAAACAAAGCGATATTCCAGAACCGATTATTCGTGAACAGCTTTCGATTCACCAAGTGCTATTGCAAAACCTAAAGGCAGCCAGAACGACATCTCTAACCGCACTTACTCGAAGTGGAGCAAAGGTGCGTGAAGTACAACGATATGCCTATCACGTCGAGCTAGAAGAAGTCACAAACAGTCTAAAAGAGGGACGCATCTCAAGAGGTACAGCTAAACGTCTAAGAGATAATGTCTACTTGATGCTAGTCGACCTCGACGATGAGATCTAAGTTTGGAGCATCTCTCTAGAGTTCTCTTCTCTCTTTGTTTTTAGGGTTCTCTTCGTGCCATGGCATGAGGGCAATGTGAGGGCGATACGAGGGCGAAAAGGGATTTAAAAAGCTCGAAAGAATAAAGAATGGTGGGCCGTGGGGGGATCGAACCCCCGACCTTGGGATTAAGAGTCCCCTGCT
>CAZLCK010000061.1:0-8231 GCA_964558235.1 uncultured Coriobacteriaceae bacterium | reverse complement strand
CTAGATGCTTCAATGTCTATAAGTGGAAAAGATTTTCTTGAAAGCACATCACCAAATGCGGTTTCAAACAAGCAGGCGACAATCGGAATCGTTGCTGGTGGAGTTAGCATATCTTATACAAAAGAAGCACTGCGTTTTTTGGAGCATTCTTGCGGACATATTTCGAAGCACATACAGGACTCACAAAATTCGAAAAACGATTCTGCAAATGCCCAACTTACACAATCTTCTAACCCAACACTTCCTGCATATAGATTTTGGCAGGTAGGTACTCCATTTCCATTCCCAAGAAAGCTTGCTCAAAAGTTTTTAGAGGGCTTAAGTGGCGTGATTGTTTTTGAAGAGCTCGATCATGTTTTAGAAGATGAGCTTCTTCAAGTAGTAGGTCAGCAGAGCCTAAAATGCAAGATTGTTGGCCATAATGATAAAAAGCTTCATTTCAGAGGCGAATACAGTGTCGAAGTTATCGCGCAAGAGCTGGCGGAATTTTTCTCAAAGCAGACCCAATCACAAATTGAACTGCCTAAGCGCACTTTACCAAAAGATATTCAAGATTTTCAAAAAGACTTAACTCCTGCGAGACCTCCTGTTCTATGTGCAGGTTGTCCTCATAGAGCAAGTTTTTATGCATCTAAGATGGCAGTTAAAAAGTTAGGATATGAAGCGGTGTTTTGTGGAGATATCGGCTGCTATACATTAGGAAACGCAGCTCCACTAAATACCGTTGATACCTGCTTATGTATGGGTGCAGGTATTACTATGGCACAAGGTTTTTCTATTGCCGAGCCGGCCAAAAAGCAACTTGCCTTCATTGGTGATTCAACGTTTTTTGCCAGTGGTTTAACTGGTGTTGCAAATGCGGTATATAACGGTCATGACATAACCATATGTATTCTTGATAACTCAACAACAGCTATGACGGGTCTGCAGCCTCATCCAGGCACCGGTGTTACTTTAATGGGGGAGCATCGCAAACCTATAGATATAGAGGGAGTTGTCAGAGCGCTTGGTGTGCAACATATTGCTAAATGCGATCCAATGGATCTACAAAATGCAATCGAAGTTGTAAAAGAGGCTGTTGAGTACAGTGGGCCTTCTGTAATCGTCTTTTATTCTCCGTGTGTTCAGTTGTTTTCTAGCCAAAACCAGGTAGTAATTGATAGTAACCTTTGCACTGGATGCAAAAAATGTATAACGGAGATTGGCTGTCCAGCACTGGGCTTTTCTCAGGACGCAGCTGGTCCAAAATCCAAGGATAGAGGACAAGCGTTTGTTGACACCACTCAATGCAATGGCTGTGGGCTTTGTGAACAGGTATGTCCTTTTAATAGCATTAGTAGGGTTACAAAATAGCTGCATGGGTTTGGGAGTGTGGACAAAAACTTGGACATCTTACAACAAGGAGATAGCTATGTGTCTGCAAATGTCCATACTCTCTTTATATAAAAGTAAAAGGCAACTTAGAAAAGGAAAGCAGATAGATGCTTAATATTCTTTTAGTCGGTGTAGGCGGGCAAGGCACTGTTTTGGCCGCTAAAGTGCTTGCTCAAGCAGCTTTGAACAAGGGTTGGCAAGTTCGTAGCGCAGAGACTATCGGAATGGCACAGCGCGGCGGAAGTGTGATGTCGCATGTGCGTATGGGTTCAAATGGAGAAGAGGTTTATGCCCCGCTAGTTTTTTCGGATAGTGCTGATGTAATTATAGCTTTCGAGCCAGGCGAAGCACTAAGATCGCTTCAATATTTGAAGAGCTCTGGCATTATTATCAGTGCAAAATCTATCGTACAGCCTGTAACAGCATCGTTATCTTCAAAGGCATATAGAGCAAGCGATGTTACAGAAGCATTGGCAAGATCGCTTCAAAGATTAGGCGGAGATCTTGTTTTGGTAGATGCTGATCTTATTATGCAAAAGCTTGGCACAAGTCGTGTTTTAAACATTGTATTGCTTGCAAGCTGCGTTATTTCTGGTGCTCTACCGATTACGCTTGATGAGCTAAAACAGGCCGTTACAAGCTGTGTAAAGCCTCAGTTTGTCGATATCAATTTAAGGGCAATTGACGCTGTTTTGCAGGATTACAAACCCTTATGAAAGCTACAATTTAGTTGATACTAGATTTAGAAAGGTCACAAGGCATATGCAACTTACAGATGAACAATTTTCTTTGATAAAAGAGCAGTTTTCCACAATCAAAGAGCGCTCTGATTTTTATGCAAAGAAATTTGAGGATATAGATCTTAGTGATATCCAAACTCAAAAGGATTTTGAATCTCTTCCTTTTTCTGAGAAGTCTGATCTAAGAGCTGTCTATCCTATGGGACTTCAGGCAGTTCCAGACGAAGATATCGTTCGTATCCACAGCTCATCTGGCACAACGGGTACGCCGGTCATCATTCCTTATACCCAACAAGATGTTGATGATTGGGCGGAGATGTTTGCTCGCTGTTATGAGACAGCTGGGGTCACGGACACAGATCGCATACATATAACCCCAGGTTACGGTCTATGGACAGCTGGAATTGGCTTTCAGCTTGGTGCAGAAAAGCTTGGCGCTATGGCTATTCCAATGGGGCCAGGTAATACCGATAAGCAGCTTCAAATGATGCAGGATCTCAAGTCAACCGTTTTGGGCGCTACCAGCTCTTATGCATTACTTTTGGCTGAGGAGATCAATAAGCGCGGACTTCGCGACCAAATCTATCTACGCAAAGGCGTAATTGGCTCAGAACGTTGGGGCGAAAAGATGCGCAAGCGTATTGCTAACGAGCTTGGAGTTGAGATCTTTGATATCTATGGTCTCACTGAAATCTATGGTCCTGGAATTGGTATCTCATGCAGTGAGCATAATGGCATGCATATTTGGAGCGACTTTGTTTACATTGAGATCGTAAATCCAGATACCGGCGAAGTTTTGCCTGACGGAGAAACTGGAGAGTTAGTCATTACTACTTTGCGTAAGCAGGGAGCTCCACTAATTCGCTATCGCACTCATGATCTTACCCGTATTATTCCTGGTGCTTGTAGTTGTGGATATGGCGATATTCATCCAAGAATTGATATTTTGGTCGGCCGCACCGATGATATGTTTAAGGTCAAGGGCTGTAATATGTTTCCAGCGCAGGTGGAAAATGTTATTGCAATAACTGATGGTGCAAGCTCTGAATATCAGGTTATGATCGAAAACATCTCTGGTCGCGATGTCTTAACTGTTCTGTTTGAGACCGAGCTTGAGGGCGCGGCTAAAAAGCGATGCGAAGAGGAACTTGCAAGTATCTTTAAAGCCAAGATTGGATGCACTCCAGATGCAGTTGGTGTTCCAATGGGAGAGCTTCCAAGAAGTGAAAAGAAGACTAAGAGAATTTTTGATAGCCGCTATTAATCATTAAAGAGTTAGTTGTCCTCATAGCTAGCTTCTTCTTAAGATAATCTATGTGTCATGGATCCTTTGTAATGGAGGTTATTATGAATAACGCAAAAGTTCATCCTTGGCAAGATATCCCAGCTCCAATAACGTCGTTTGACTCTGTGTTAGAGGCAGATGTTGTAGTAGTTGGCGCTGGCATTGCTGGTGTTATAGCCGCTCAATCTGCTGCTGAAGCTGGAGCAAGTGTTATTGCTATCGAGAAGTATTCTACCTTTACTGCCCATGGAATTGATGTAGGCGTTATTGGCTCGCGTTTACAGCGTGAGGCTGGGATCGAAATTGATCGTGACGATGCTGCAAGGCTTATCTATGCATGGGGACAACAACAAGCTAACTACCATCTAATTCGCACTTTTGTTGATCGCTCCGGTGAAGCTTTGGATAGATATCTTGATCTAGCTGAAAAAGCTGGCTATAAAGCATACTTAAATACCGAGACGACTGCGCGAGCTGATTGGGATGAGTTAGACGATCGCTACAGAATGTTTCGCACTGCTCATGTGTTCGACGCTCCAGAGGATCTGGATGTTCCAAAGACAAAGTGGAATGCGGAATATTTAGTCAGAGTAGCTTATGAAGATGCTGTTAAAAATGGTGTCAATTTTTTGTTCAATACAACCGCTAAACAACTTATCAAAGATGGAGATCGTGTTATTGGTGTAGCCGTTGAAAATGCGGATGGAATTCTTAAGATCTCCGCTAAAAATGGCGTAATTTTGGCGACTGGAGGCATCACAGAAAATGAAGAGATGAAGGAGTGTTTCTGCCCGATGTCTCAGTTTGTAGATGCCAATGTTTATTTTCCTTTTGGATCTAATTTAGGTGAAGGACACATTATTGCTGCTTGGGCTGGTGCTGCATTTTCACGCTGTTATCCAGCGCCTATTATCCATCCAGTCAATTTTACTCCGCTAGGACCTGGGATCGATTCAAGCTGGCTTACAGTCGATAGAAACGGTCTGCGTTTTATGAATGAGACAGCTTATGAGCCAGCTGTCACAAATGCTCGCCTAAATGCACCTGGCAATATTGCATGGGCAATTTGGGACAAAGATTATCGCGAGCATTATCGCAAGATGGAGCCGATTAAGTATCAAGCTCTTCCAGATGATTTGGAAGAAAAGGTTGAGGAGAGCGTTGCATCTGGAGAGTACAAAAAGGCCGACACTCTTGAGGAGCTAGCGGTACTCATCGATGTTCCTGCGCAAAACCTTATTGCAACTGTTGAGCGTTATAATTCGCTAGTTGATGCTGGAAATGATACAGATTTTGGAGTTCCTCAAAGATTTTTGTCACCTTGTAAGAATGCTCCATTTTATGCAACTCGTATAACTGCCGAACTTTTGTGTTTGCCATATGGAATGCGCGTGGATAATAACTCACAGATCTGTGATGCATACGATAATCCAATTCCGGGGCTCTATGCAGTAGGCTGTATACAGGGTGACTTTTTTGCAAATTCCTATCCCGTTACAGTTCCTGGCGCCGATCATGGTCGTGCGCTTACATTTGGCCGTCTCGTTGGATTGGCTTTGGCTGCTGGGGAAAATATCGATGGAACAAGCGCAACATAAAGTGCGTTTTTAGATAAGCGTAGTTTTTAGATAAGCATAGAAACTAGAGGAGCAACATATGAGCGTGTCTCATGAGTGGCTAGAAAAGCCTAAGCCACTAGGTGAAGTTGAAACTATAGCTCAGGCAGATGTTGTAGTTGTTGGAGCAGGAATTGCAGGATGTGTGGCAACGCAATCAGCGGCCGAGGCAGGTGCAGATGTAATCTGTGTTGAAAAGTTTGGTACTACAACCTCGCATGGCACCGATGTTTCGGCTGTGAATTCTATCGTTCAGCAGCGCGAAGGTGTAACGATAGATCCTTTAGAGGCTGCCCGGTTGGTCTATTCATGGAGTCAGCAGCAGGCAAATTATCACTTGATCTACATCTGGGCTACGCGTAGTGGCGAGGTAGTATCTCGCTATGTTGAGATGGCTGAAAAGAAGGGCTATCAGGTAAGGCTTAACTCCTGGCTAACCGCGAGAGCAGATTGGTACGATCTGCCAGAACGCTATAGGATTTTACGAACTGCCCATCTATTTGATGTTCCAGAAGGTAGTTCTATCAAGCGAGAACGCTGGAACGCAACCTATCTTGTAGATGTTGTTTATGAGGATGCTCTAAAACGTGGCGCTACATTTATGTTTAATTCGCCAGCGAAACGCCTAAGCACCGATGATAACGGCAAGGTCGATGGTGTAATCGTTGAAAAAGATGGCAGGCTCGTAAGAATTGCTGCAAAAAACGGCGTGATTTTGGCCACCGGAGGCATTACTGACAACGAAGAAATGAAGCGCTGTTTTTGCCCAATTTCGCTTAGAGCAGATAAAAACGAAAACTACCCAAAGGGTGGCAATATGGGAGATGGTCTTGTTATGGCCAGCTGGGTTGGTGGAGCGCTTTCGCGTTGTTATCCTGCACCCATTATTCATCCAGTAAATCTATCTGTTCTAGGACCAGGTATGGCATCGAGCTGGCTTACAGTCGACAAAAACGGTCGACGTTTTATGAATGAGACAGCCTATGAACCAGCAATTACAAATGCTCGCCTAAATGCACCTGGCAATATTGCATGGACTATCTGGGATGCAGACTATCTAGAGCACTATAAGTCTCAAGAGCCGGATAAGTTTTCTGCCTTGCCAGAAAATGTTGTAGAAGAGGTAGAGGCCTGCGTTCAAAGCGGAGAATATATAAGAGCTGATTCTTTAGAAGAGCTAGCTGGGCTGATCGGTGTTCCAAAGGACAACTTGTTAAAGACAGTTGAGCGCTATAACAGTCTTGTAGATGCGGGCGAGGATATTGACTTTGGAGTTCCTCAAAGATTTTTGTCTCCTTGTAAAAAAGCCCCATTTTATGCGACCAAGGTAAGTGCATGGCTGCTTAATTTGCCCTATGGACTTCATGTTGATAACAATTCTCAAGTTTGTAATGAAGATGATGAGATAATTCCAGGGCTTTATGCTGTTGGAAATGTTCAGGGCGATTTTTGGGCAAATTCTTATCCTGTAACCTGCCCTGGAAGCAGCCACGGACGAAGCGTAACCTTTGGAAGGCTTGTTGGAACAGCGCTTGCACAAGGTGAAAATATCGACGGATCAAAGGCGATCTAGATGAAGAGATCTTTTAATAGAGATATAAATGAGCTTAGACCAGTAAAAATCACAAAAGACTTTATTGGTAGCGCTTATGGCTCATGTTTAATTGAATTTGGAAATACTAAAGTGATCTGCACCGCTTCAATAGATGAAAATGTTCCATCTTGGATGAAGGGAAGTAATAAAGGTTGGGTCACGGCAGATTATTCGATGCTGCCAGGTTCGACAGCAAAGCGTACTCCAAGAGAAAATAATGGCAAAAAAGGTAGGTCACATGAGATCCAGCGTTTGATTGGTAGGTCGCTTAGAGCTGCTGTGGATATGAAAGCGCTTGGAGAGATTACCGTGACGGTTGATTGCGATGTTATTCAGGCCGATGGCGGTACTCGCACTGCATCCATTACAGGTGGATGGGTTGCTCTAAAATTGGCGCTAGATAAGTGGAAAATTGCCGGTAAGCTAAGGACAGACCCGATAATTAGCCAAGTTGCAGCAGTAAGTGTTGGGATGGTTGATGGGCGCATTCTGCTTGATCTTGATTATCATGAGGACTCCAGAGCCGAGATTGACATGAATATTGTTATGAATTCGAGTGGAGAGTTTATCGAGATTCAAGGTACAGGTGAGCACGCTACTTTTGATAGAACCAGACTTAACTCGATGTTGGATTTTGGGCAAAAAGGTATCGAGGAGCTTATGGAGCTTCAAAATGAAAAAAATAGTCGTTGCAACGTCTAATCAGCATAAAATTGCAGAGATCATGCAAATAATCGATATAGAGGGCTACGAGTTTGTACCACTTTCGTCATTTGCGGATTATGAATCTCCTATAGAAGATGGAGATAGTTTTTTAGAAAATGCATTTATTAAGGCTCGCTATGCTCACAAAAAGACAGGTCTTGCCGCTTTAGCAGATGATTCTGGAATTGTAGTCGATGCACTAGATGGAGCACCAGGAATTTTCTCATCTCGTTATGCTGGTGAAGATGGTAACGACAAAGCCAACAACGAAAGACTGCTCCATGAGATGCGGGATAAAACCGATAGAACTGCTAGGTTTACCTGTGCAATTGCCTTTGTAGATGAAGATGGTAGTGAGCTATCGAGTATTGCAAGCGTAGAGGGTAGGGTTGATTATCATGAACACGGTGATGGAGGTTTTGGATACGACCCGCTTTTTTTACCAGATGAATATGGCGGAAAGCTTTCTATGGCCGAGATTACTGAAGACCAGAAGAATGCGATCTCACATAGAGGACAGGCTCTAAGAAAGCTTAAGAGAATGCTCACCGAACGCTTAAGTAGCTAGTAATCCTTCTAGATGCACCCTTAACCATAATCTTCTTGCACGTAATAAGAATTTGGCTATAGAATTACGACTTGTCTGTTCGGGGTGTAGCGCAGCTTGGTAGCGCATCTGCTTTGGGAGCAGAGGGTCGCAGGTTCGAATCCTGTCACCCCGACCAGTTAAATATGCGGCGATAGTTCAATTGGTAGAGCCTCAGCCTTCCAAGCTGATTGTTGCGGGTTCGAGTCCCGTTCGCCGCTCCATAAAAATTCTTTGAGCGAAAGTCAGTTGCTTTCGCTTTTTTTGTGCGCCGAGTATGGTGTGTTTTCTCGTTCAACTTTATATCTCTTTGGATATTTTTGAGAGACAA
>CAZLCK010000060.1:0-8287 GCA_964558235.1 uncultured Coriobacteriaceae bacterium | reverse complement strand
CAAAATTGATGGCGGACTGAGCTGCTTATCCCTGCGCTTCTAATATTTCCTTTAAGCCTCTTGCAGAATACAAAAGCCCGGTGTCAAAAGAGAACTTTGGCACCGGGCTTTGCTGCTTCTTGTTTCTATACTCTTGGATTCGCCTCTTGAGCGATAAAGCGGCATGCTTAGCAAGAGGTGTTTACTACTGAGCGTCGCAAGAACTAAGCCCTGCACACTTTAGCGTGCCTACGATGATGCTTCCTGGCCTTAACCGCGTGGCGCTTGCCATGTGCACCCTGTTCTTTGGCGGCAACGATGAGCTTTTCGGAAAGTTTGTTGAGCTGCGCAATTTCCTCATCGGAAAAATCGGCAAGGAGTTTTTCTGCCACCTCAGTATGAGCGGCACAGCGTTTTTCAGCTATCTCCTTACCCGTTTCGGTAAGCGTAACTACATAGGTGCGCGGCTGCTCGGTATCGGACATTTCCACATAGCCGTTGCGAGCTGCCTTCTTTACGACATTTTTGAGTTCAGCACGGTCAAAACTCAAAATATCAATCAACTCGCGCGAAGTCGCAGAACCATCGTGCTTATGGAGTACTTTGATGAGTGCGCCCTGTCCATGCTTATAGCTTTTAGGACCGTTCTTATGAAAGGTCCGATTGATTAATTTGTTAGCCTTTTTAAGCTGCGCAAGCGACTGCGTTTCTTTGCTCATATGAAACCCTTTCTTCTTAGAAATCTCGACACAATAGTCTGATTCTGACAAAAACAAAGACCGCAGTTTTCGATACCACAAACTGAAGGTCTTGATGAGTATCAGACAGTCAATGAACTTGCTGCATTATGGACAAGCTTTGAACCTGTATATATCTGAATTTGATTTATTCACTTAAGAATCATACAAACATCATTATGCGACGTCAAATGCTTATTTTTAATTATCCTCTACCTAGTATATTCTGCCTTGGTGTATAAGGATGGGTGCTCCTCATAACAAGCACCGAACAGGATAAACAACTCTTTGCTCTGTTCGTTTATTGACGGTACAGCTCTTGCGCTCGCATGCTTAGAGCTATACCTGAAATCTGCCCCACCATGAGAAGCGTTTCATCGCGCCAATAACGGCCTGGTAGGAAATGGCCGAATTTCAAAGTCATCCACACCCCCCTTAGATTGGATTACGGTTGTTTCTCAGTATTGACTACGCAAAATCGATTCGAATTGCAAAGATTAATCTAAAACACGGGGTGACACCAACGCATGCCACCCCGCAAATATTGCATGTTTACCAGCTGCCACTGACACTTCTTTGTGTTACTGAACTAACGTAAACGGAGCTTAATCGCATCTTTTCGAAAGCGTCAATATCGCTAAACATTGGTCGTAATTTTGTCGAACTAATCGTTACCCGAGCTTCTCACCCTCAGCTTCCATCTTGGCTAAGTTTTTCTTGCCGGCACGAAGAGTAAGAGCTGCAAAAATCATGCCGCCTACGCAGAAAGCAATCAAGATCCAGAAGATGGTGTAGTAGGCGTCGTTGCCTTGAGCGTCCATAATGACGCCGAACCAAGTATGAAGGAAGGCGTCAGGGCATAAGCCAATAATAGAAATGAGACCAACCCCGGTTCCAAACAGATGCGGCGGAATATGAGCTTCTGCTAACTGGCCGGAAGCGATGCCATACAGGCCATTCATCACAAAGGCCAGCAGACATACCAATACTGCACATATAACAATAACAAAGGCACCCTGAGGCAGAATAATGAGACCAATAAGACACACGATAGCGCCAATCATTCCACCAAAGATGACCTTAGAGGGAGAGCCAACTTTTTTGGCAAACCACCCAAAGACAGGAGCCGACAGAATAGTTACGCCATACGAGCGAACGACGCTGATGACGGTAGCGATAACCACTGGAGCAGCAAGTACAGAAGTCATGAAAGGCGTGGTGAAGCTTGTGCCAATGTAAACTGAATACACACAAATCATGGTAAAAGCGGCAAACCACACAGCGGGAATCTTTAGAGCCTGACCAGCAGCACGGAAATCAAACATCTGAGCATCCGTAGCAATCTCTCCCTCAAATTTAGGAATGAAGAAGAACGCCAAAACACCGCAGAACAGAATCAGAAAACCAGAGATAATCAAAAGCACGGTTATTCCCATTTGTGTGGAAGGAAACGCGGCAACTACCGCAGTTTGGATAAGGCTTAGAACCAACCCTATGGCGCCATAGATTCCATAGGACAAACCAATTTTTTGAGAGTATTCTTTTTCATCACAAATCATACGAACCAGTTTGTAGCGAGTACCCCACCAAATCAAAATAGAAAATACTGCATACAGGATGAACACCACCACAAGCACGTTATAAGAAGGCAATGTCGCGTAATAGAACGTAAGTAATGCAACTCCCAAGTAGCCTACCCAAGATAGCGTACGTACGCGCACTTTGTCAGCAATAACTCCTGAGAAGAAGTAGAACACCACAGCTGCAATACCATAGATGGACACAAGAGCATTCAGCTCAGCATTGGTACAACCGAGTGCTTCCATGAGCGGATCATAAAACACAACCTTGAGATAAATTGGTCCGTAAATGACCGAAGATCCCATGCTAACCAGGATGAGTAGCATCCATCGATGAGACTTAGAGAGGTCACTATAGCTCTTCTCTTTCTTCAAAATGTCGGGCATAAGCGTCTCCTTTCACTGATTGCCGACTATTCATATCCGACAACGCATTACAAAGATAAGCTCCACTCCTGATTGAATCTGAACACAATCAAGCCCTAGTTGTCATACGCATCCCTTCCGATTTCTCAGAAATAGAAAGGCGCACCTTGCGCAGTCTGACAAACCTGAATTGCTGAGTCATCCATCAGGAGACATGAAATCGAACATAATGAATTTTTTATTAGTCTCAAATTTAATATCATGTTCAAAAAGGGATTGCCGGGTGCTTATTTGCATATAAAATGGACGCGGGTTTTGTATGCTTAAATTTTCTCCAAAGCACAATGGCTCTTCGAAATTCACAGAACTGGTGATAGCTAATGAGTACTACTTTGGTAAAACAATTTTGTCGACGACCATTCCCCTCATTGCTCCATTATCTAAAGTCCCTTCTGAATTCTCCTTATATGTGTTTTGCACTTTTTAATGCCTGGCATTACTGTTTGTGGTTTGAGCCTACCGCTACAAGTCTTCTAGATCTCACCTCGTTGGACGTTACTGCCGTTTGGCTTCTTACCCTCGGAATCGAAGGAATTTTCCTTTGTATACTGCCGTTAGCTATCGTAAAGATTGATTTAAAAAAACATAAGGTGTTTTTACCAGTAGCTATGGTTCTCCTATCAATTTTCACTCTTGTGTTTTGTTTAATTGTTCCCGTATTATCAGACAACCCATTCTCGGCTATATCATGCTTCGTTGCATTTATCCTTGGCCTCTCGTCCGCCATAGCTTTTATCTTTTCGAGTACATGCTGTACGTATGTCAACGCGTCATTCACAATGCGCGAAATAGCCCCTGTATTCATGCTGATCATAATCGTCTCTCTCACCATATGCACACTTCTTCCTATGCTTGTCGCAGTAGTATTTATAGCCGCACTCCCCCTCGCTGGAATCGTCGCCTATCGGCGGACCATGAAGTCATCCGCAAGTCAACCCAAACACAAACTCCTGCCAAAAAAGGCGCGTAAGAACATTCGTAGACATGCCATTATCTTCTGTATAGCCGGAAGTGTACTTTCCCTTTCCGACACATTCGCTATTACCATTATCCCCTCGAGCTTAATTGGTGTACAAAATAATGCCAACATGATCACGTGGACACTTGTGGGCGGGATAATAATTATTAGTTTGGCATTGTTTTGTTTTACAGCAATCTATAAAGAAGACAGTTCCTTTCTGTCTATGATCTTACTTATGGCACTCTCAATCATAGTATTGGTTCTTGCTATTAAAGGCACCGCAATTTCTTCTACTATCGCGTTTGGTCTGGGCATGGGAGTATGTATACTTCTCCAATTGATTCTTTTTATGTTCTTTGGGTCCCTTGCCGCGCAAGGATACTTTGCCCCAGCTATCGCGTTTGGCTTGTCCGAAGGAATATGGCGAATCGGCATCTTCTTGGGCAACTCATATTCCGTGATACTTGAACAAAAAAATCTAGTGAGCACCACTCTCATCCAAGATACAAGCTTGCTGTTCATATGTCTTATCGGATTCTTAGTCGTTATAGCCGTGTGTCAGCAAAATATCCTAACCGGACTTCTAAAAGGGCCCTTGCCGCCCGATCGGCTAGAAATTATATGTAATGACTCTGCTGAAGAATTTTGCCTTTCCCCACGTGAAACTGAGATTTTAAAATTACTCGTACGCGGCAACAGCATTAAAGCCATCGCAAAGAAACTCGTCATCTCAACGTATACTGTCCAGACACACGTTCAGCATATCTACCGCAAAATGCAGTTTCACAAACGCAGTGAACTTATCGACTATATCAACCTACGCCGCGAGCATCCTAACTAATCCAGACCCAAATCATACATCTCGAAGTAAGAAAAACCATTTTTTCAGTATTCTTTGAATACTCGTTTCCTCGAGAAAACCGTCGACGGCATCGAGGGCCCCGCTGCCTTCATGGAAAAACGTGACCCTGTGTGGCAAGGTAAATAGTTTTTTGCTTTATCTCATACAGATAGGACGCCTTTGGGTGCCTTATCTTTTTTGCTGTTCTGTTAGAGCACTAATAGCATAGCGATTTCATTCGTAGATGGTAAAACATCTCCCGATTCAAGCTAGTAACTCCCATGAATAATTCCAGGTTGAATAACTATTTCGTACAACATAAATACAGCGTAGCCAACCCGACAAGCAAAACTTTTAACGAAAAACAATCAACTAGCCAATCTTATTCACCCGACTCCTCCAAAATCTTCTGAAAGTTTTCGGGCGTGAGATCCTCTTTTTTCTTCATTAGCATAGAGATGGGTTTTATCTTGAGAAGCCAAGTAATAGCGCCAAAAACCATAAAGGTATAAACCGCAGTGAGAATGATAAGAGATGCACCCCAGGTGATTGCAAGACTAAACATAGCATCGCTGTTGGAGCTCATAATCGTAGAGGAGATGAGGAAATAGAGAAATCCATAGTTATTAAAAAAGGTGGGCAGGAACTCCCTGAGGATTGAAAAAACGAAAATGCATATAAAAGCACCGAGGAACATCGCCATGACCTCAGGTATCACGCTCGAACATGTATGCACAATAAGCAAGCTTACAACTGCAGTGCAAATACCTACTAAACCGCTTGCAATAATGTTGAGAAAATCGCGAATAGTACGCTCATGACCAATCATGAATACCAGCAAAGGAACATACCCTGGCCATAGCGTCATCATAGGATTTTCACCAGTAAGCCCCAGCAAAACTGCCACGGTATTACACAGCGGAAGCGCGATTGCCAGAATACTTGCCATAATGAGTATCTGAGCAACTTTTCCATATTTCTTTACTGTCATTGTTATCTCCCTTCAGCAAATCAAAACGCATAACGCTAGTGCAACTTTCTCCTGGCAATTTTGCCCACGCTCGTGCGAGGCAAGTCCTCCACTAGTTCAATGATTGAAGACACCTTGAAGCCGGGCAGACGTTTTTTTTGCAGTACGCAATCACGTCTTCAACATCAACCTCGCACCCCACTTTGGGGATAAGAAATGCCTTAATCGCTTGATCCCGCACAGGATCTGGAATACCAATAACAGCTGCTTCTGAGATTGTCGGATATTCCGTAAGAACATTCTCAACCTCAAGGGCAGAAACATTCTCACCCGACCGTTTGATTAAATTGGATTTACGATCCACAAAGAAAAACCAACCCTGCTCATCGCAGTAGCCAGTATCCCCTGTGCGCATCCAGCCTTCAGCGTCAATAGTAGCTACAGTAACATCGGGCTCGCCATAATAGCCTTTCATAAGGGTAATACCCGGAACACCACGCACCATAATCTCACCCGTTGTGCCTGGTGGAACAGAACACATCCCTTCATCAACAACTTTTACCTCATAGCCAAGACCTGCTCGACCAATTGAGGGCCAACGACGCTCTCCATAGGGAAGATCAGTAATCACCCAACATATTGACTCTGTGGATCCGTAGCAATTCATGAGCCGTAGACCAAAACAATCTTCAAAGCTCTCTTTTTCCTCATCGGTAATAGGGAGGTAATACTGAGCCGAGTGCACTTCATGATTACGCTCACCTTTATCATGCGGTTGCATCATCATCGTACGTACAAGCATGGCCGTAAGCTGAAGTGAAGTTGCTCGATACTCTCAAACCTGTTTCCAAAAGTTTCGAGCACTGTATTTCCCGATAAACACAAGCATAGCACCCGCAACGAGCACGGGCATAAGCGCTGCTGTCTGGAAATTGGAATGAAATGCCGGCATTGTTGTAAGCAAACGACCGTTAGGCGAAAGGCTGCACTGCCAGTCACCGAAATACCCACTGAAAAGCATATTGCCATGGGTAATTTCCACGCCTTTGGGGCATGATGTAGTACCCGAAGTAAAAATAATCATCGCTCATTCTTAGTAGCCATATCGGTATGTTTTTTCACAACACGCAAGCAAAAGCAGTATTTTGGCAATAAGACCTGTTCTATACGTGGTGCTTTTTCCAGAACTCAGCAGAGTCTTTGATGCATTCGTTTGCCTCATCCACCATGCGGTTATAGATGACGAACGAATGCAGCACGCCCTCATAGATCTTAAACTCGCAGGGCACTCCGTTTGCTTGAAGCGCCTGAGCCAGACAATCACTATCATCACGCAGCGGATCAAGTTCAGCAGCAGCCACAAAGCAAGCTGGCATTGAAGTGCTCAAATCGTTGTGAAGCATATCTACATAGGGCTCTTTCATCTTTGCTTGGAACTCCTCTTCGGTACCCTCGCTATCACCGAAGAACCAGATTTTTTTATAGAAGATTAAGTCGTCTTCGCGCATACCATCAACTAACCAGCCGCACAAACGGTGGGAGCAAGAGTCCGATAGCCCATAAAAACCGTAGTAAAGAAGCAGTGTCTTGATATAGGAGTTGTCACCTTCTTTGTCACGCAACCACAAGCTAGCAGCCATGGAAAACACTGCGCCACCGGAATCGCCTGCAAACGATATATCGTTTCCATCAATACCCTTCTCGGCACCATGCGTATGGAGAAATTTTGCCAACACAACACATTCTTCGATGCCAGTGGGATAAACCACTTCGGGCGACAAATGATAGTCAATGCTTACCACTACAGCACCCGTATGCTTTGCAAGCAAACGACAAATACGGTCATGAGTATCAGGACTGCCTACGACAAAACCACCACCATGTACGTATATAATTACCGGTAGTATTTCAGTCTCTACCGGATAGTAATAACGAACCATGAACTCGCCAGCAGGGCCGTTTAGATATTCGTCTGATACCTTGGCCATCTCAGGTGGTTCTTCATTCCAATACGCACGCTCCTTGATGTAATTGGCACGCATCTGGTCATATCCTGCATTGGTATCAAAAGCATCACCAGCTAGCTCTTGAGATTTAATAACAGCAGATTTCATCTGATCATTCATAAGCTTCCAAGGATCAAGTTTGTTGTCCATGATTCAGTTCCTTTCTCCCTGCGCCCGTAAACTTTGTCGGGCATATTACGCATAAATTTCGCATGTCAAAGTTGCTGTATCTACGGGATACTGAAACGCATATATACCCTAAAGAACAACAGGTGGCATCGCACGTTGATAGCTAAAACGACAATACTTGATTATTAGTGAGCGAAATAACCACAGCCCTGCACCTGCGAGATGGTCATTCCTCTCATGCCCTCGGCGATTATAGATACGTCGTATAGAGCGTAAGCAACGAGGCAGGTTCTAGCGAACGTTGCAACACCCCCACAAGGAAGGGGTGTTTTAATATCCCTAACTTTCCATACTTACTGCAACAAAACTGAGAATCACTAGAACTTGCGAAATCTTGCATAACGGCGTTCGATGAGTTGCTCATGCGGAATCACGCACAGCTCATCGAGGCGACGAGTCACATAGCGTTTCACGGCATTAGCAGCCAGCTCAGGATTTTTACTTGCCGAACCCTCGCCCTCTTCAAGCACAGCATCCACAATGCCCATGTCAAAAATCTCGTAGGCATTCATGCGCATGACGGCTGCGGCTTCAGGTGCACGTGAGCGGTCTTTCCAGAGAATCGAAGCAAAACCTTCGGGCGAGAGCACCGAGTACA
>CAZLCK010000059.1:0-8622 GCA_964558235.1 uncultured Coriobacteriaceae bacterium | reverse complement strand
TCTGCAGAAGGTAGTCTTTCTAATCTTTCAGACACCAAATCTCTGCGTAATCACTAGGAGAGTACCCCCCCCCCATATTTTTGTCAACGTTAGGTTCTAGCCTGATTATAGATTTCTGCCATGCCAGCAAAAGGTTTTAAAGCCCTAGGTAAAATTCCAAGTGTATGAGCAATTGCCATACCATAATTAGTCATCGGGACATCGCTAGCTAGTGAATTTTGTATTCTTGCATGCATAGCAGTTCTATTAATCATGCAGCCTCCACAATGAATGACTAGATCAAACTCAGAAAGGTTATTTGGGAAATCCTTTCCAGAGCAATTGCAGATTTTAATATCAGGGCTAATTTTTGTGTGCAATAGTTTTGGAATTTTGACACTTCCAATGTCATCACAGATTTTATGATGTGTGCAGCTCTCTGCAATAAGTACTTTGGATTTGTTGTCAAGTGTAGATAGCCTTGCAGCGCCTTCAACAAGCGTTCTTAGGTCTCCTTTAAAACGCGCAAAAAGAATTGAAAAACTTGTCATGGGTACGCTGTCAGGAACAATTTGAGCAACCCGAGCAAAGGCTTGTGAGTCAGTGACCACAATATCTGGTGGTGAAGCTAACTTTTTTAGTGCTTCGTCAAGCTTTTCATCGGTTGTAACGAAAGCCATGCAATGTTCGTCAAGTAGATCTCGAATTGTTTGCACTTGCGGCAAAATGAGTCGTCCCTTTGGAGCTTGTTTATCGATTGGAATTACCAATACAGCAACACCGTTTTTTGGGATTATGTCAGTGAGTATTGGTGGGTCAATCAAGGCATTTGCTGGGAATGCGCTCACAATTGCATCGTGTAGCTCTTCGATTCCAGTATGTGTTATTGAAGAAACATAGACCGTGGCTTTAGCTCCTTTAACTCCTGGAGAGGTCGGTGTGGACTCTTTTTGATTCTGCATATCATTTTGCGTATCAATTATTGTATCGACCGCACCGGTATCTTTTTTATCGCTTGTTTTATTGCCCGCGCAATTTACTGTTGCATCAAAATCTAGCTCGCTTCTTTTTAAATCACTCTTAGTAAACGCAATAACATAAGGGATATCATTTTTACTTAAGTGTTTAGCAAGCCCTTCTTCAAAATCTCCCCAAGTACCACTTTGAGCACAAATTACAGCTAAATCTAGGGAGTTTATCAACTTAGTAGTTCTATCAACACGTTTTTGCCCAAGCTCACCTTCGTCATCAAGACCTGCGGTATCGATAAAAATTACAGGGCCAAGTGGCAAAAATTCCATCGGACGTTCAACAGGGTCTGTGGTAGTTCCAGCTATATCACTTACGAGCGAGACTTCTTGGTTTGCTAAAGCATTAAGCAGGCTAGATTTACCTGCGTTTCGCTTTCCTAAAATGGCAATCCTTAGCCGCATTCCTCTTGGGGCATTTGAAAATGTATCGGAGTTTGGATTATCTTGTTCGCCTGGTCTACTTTGATTTTCTAAGTTGCTATCTTGTTTTGCCTCTTTAACGTTGATTGTATTAATCTCTTTGTTCTTCACTTTAGCTGCCTTTTTAAATCAGTAGTTATAGTTACTATTTAGATCAATTATAGAAAACTAGTGTTACAGCTTTGTTGACACTTGATAAATTATCTTTATCAAAATCGTCATAAAAACCCTTGCCCTTCGTCTTTAGGTGTGGGGGAGGGGACATCTTGCCTGTGACGATTCTGCCCTCAGCGAATGCCTTCGTCTTTAGGCGCGGGGAGGGACAACTGTGAATTAAACTATTAACTTGCGTATACATACATGTATTGACTAAGGAGCATTTTATGAACGCACTTGTTATTGGCGGTGCTGGTTATATTGGTTCTCATGCAGTTTATGAACTTCTAAGAGCTGGTCATCATGTGGCTGTAATGGATAATCTTTCTACTGGAGCAAGAGAAGATGTCCACAAAGATGCCGATTTTTATTGGGGAGATATTCGCAGAAAAGACGATATCAAGGCTGTTTTTAAAGCGCAGGCAGATTCTGGTACACCTGTGGATGTTGTTATGCACTTCGCAGCTAAGTTGATTGTGCCAGAATCTGTAACCGATCCGCTCGGTTATTACGAGAATAATGTCGAGGGTGTTCGCACAATGATCAGTGCGATGGTTGATTTTGACATAAAAAACCTTGTATTTTCATCAACTGCAGCGACTTATGGCGATAGCGGTAAAGAGATTTGTAGTGAGGATGATATTTGTAAGCCAATTAACCCTTATGGTGAGACCAAGCTTGCCTGTGAGCAGCTTATCAAATGGTGCCATGAGGCATATGAAATCAACTATTGCATATTTAGATATTTCAATGTTGCTGGTGCGGACGCATCACTTGAGATCGGACTTAAAAAGGATAGATTAACTCACCTTATCCCTATCATTATGCAAGCTGCACTTGGTATTCGCGAGAAGATGTATATCTATGGCAACGATTACAACACACCAGATGGAACATGCATTCGTGACTACATTCACGTGACCGACTTGGCTAGGGCACATGTTTTAGGTGCTCAATATCTTTTAGAGACAAAGAAGTCGCTTCTTGCAAATCTTGGCTCTAGTGAAGGCTATTCCGTTGCTGAAGTGATCAGTGCTGCTGAAAAGATGTTCCCATTTAATTATGAGTATGCGCAGAGACGCCCTGGCGATCCAGCAAGACTTATTGCCTCCACTGATCGTGCTAAAGATATCTTGGGATGGACTCCTGAATTTTCACTTGAGGATATGCTTAAGAGTGATTATGCCTTTAGGAAAAGATTGATGGGCTAAGCTGTGAGGATTGCTGAGCCAAGCCGCAAAGATTGATTGGCATGAGTTAAGCTAAAAAGTTTGCCGACCTAGGCTAAAAAGATTGACGCGCTAAGCCGCAAAATAAGCTGCAAAACTAAAAAAGAGCGACGCCACCGGTTCGTCTAGCGACTTGTATGAGGAAATGGGGTGAACCGGTGGCGCCTAATACGGGGAGAAAGCCTCGAGATAGCTTGAGGCACTAGGCCTTCAAAGCGGCTTTCTTGGGAAAAGTTTGAATCAATCGATCACGTCCCATGTCACGTCCTATGTGTCGCGTCTTGTCAATCACGTCCTACGTCAAGTCCTGTGTGTCACGTCCTGTGCACCTGTGCATCGCTTTCTATGCATAAACATTTCCATATGGCCTTTTTGATCTCGGTCGAAGTTTGTAAAATTCACTAGCATCCTTGTTACAACCATGTCCAAAGAGATCCTCGTACCTCTTCAAGGCCGCTTCGAGTTCTGGGAGATCATCTTCGGTTACCTTTTCTTGAACCAAAGACCAGCTAACCTGATAATCTTCAACTGGATCTTTTAGATAGATAATTCCTCCATGCATTCCAGTGGCTAAATATTGACCAGGTTTTCCGATTAAAACAATTCGTCCTCCTGCCATATATTCGCCAAGAAATGCTCCAGCATCTCCACCAACAAAGATAATCGGGTTTTTATCCTTATATCTCTTCATATGGATGCCGACTCTCCATCCACAATCTCCTTCTATGTAGATAGACCCGCCGCGCATTCCATATCCGGCAGCATCTCCGCAGCGTCCATGAACGACTATGTCTCCATCATTCATGGTGTTGCCAACCTGGTCTTGTGCATTTCCAAAGACCTCGATCGATGCTCCATTCATATATGCCCCCAAGTCATTTCCTGGGATTCCATGAATTTCAAAAGATATATCACTCGAAGCTGCGCAGGCCAAATAGCGCTGACCTAGTACGTTATTTAGTTGAAAATGCTTTATGCCATCATCTATACAATTGCGAATTTGCTCGTTGACCTCCCTATAAGGAGAAGTGCCAAGCTCAAGTTGAATATCGCTTAAGTTTTGTTTAGTTAGAGTCTGCATCTTGTTTCTCCTAAAATAAGGATCGCTATTCCCTTCAACGCATACTTATATCTAGTCATCATTTCTGTCCATCAAGTCATTTTTTAAGCAGTCAAACGAACCTTACTTAGCAGGTTGTCTGGAAGATCAATCATTTCTGGGCGATGTGTAAAAATCCTCTCATTAACCGTAGTTACATCTACCTTCTCACGGATTAGATGGGTGTAAATTCCTACAGCTTCTGGCCGATTAACTGCAACAAATCCGAGTAAATGCTTCTGATCTTCGCTAAAGGTAAAACGTAAAAATTGACTATCTGCACATGCATTTGCTGTTTGATCGATCACCGTTGTGCTTACTGTATTGTCGGTAGGCTTTAGTCCAGCAGATAGAATTGTTGTTTTAAAAAGAGTTATCGAGTTTAGTGCAAAGTCGTTAGTTAGCTCAGTTTTGACACCAGCCATATTGCTTCCTGCAACACTGCCTTGTGCAACAGCGCTTGGCCAAAGCGCGATGATTCGAGACCTCTCCTCGACGTTGTCATAGGCCTGTGCAACATCACCAGCTGCATAGATGTCTTCTAAGTTTGTTTGCATATAGGAGTTACAAACAATTCCTTTTTCAACACTAATTCCAGCCTCTTTTGCGATCTCGCAATTTGGAACAGCGCCAGCGGCTAAAACAACTAGATCACAATCAATGGTTGTGCCATCAGAAAGTCCAAGCTTTGTGATCTTGTCGCCATCCTTTTCAAATGACTTAACAGTGGTAGAGAGTCTGATCTCTATGCCAGCACCCTCAAGTGCTCTCTCTGCAATTTTGCTAGCAGGTGCATCTAGGATAGAGCGTAAGATCTCTGGACTTCTTGCAAGCATGATTACCTCGTCGGCTACATAGCTAAGCCCCTCACATGCCTTGCATCCAATTAATCCACTGCCTATAACTGCAACCCTAACAGGCTTATCTGGATGAAGCTTTTTAGCCTCTTCACAGGCTTCGACTAGCTTTTTTGCATCCATCAAATTCATAAATGGCAATATATTTGTTCCCTCAAGACCCTCAAGTGGAGCAGGAGCAGCCTTAGCACCACATGCGATCAAAAGCTTTTTGTATTCGTAGGTCTTATCTCCAACTTCTACACTATGTGCTTTTGGATCAATCGCACTAGCGGGTTCTCCATATATCTTTTCTACATTGTTTTTCTCGTAAAAGTCTTCACTTCGTAAAATCATCTGTTGTTCTTCTACAATTCCTTTAACAAAGTAGGAGATCATAGGAGTCGAATAAGCATCGATATTCTCATTTGAAATAACTGCGATCGATCCTGTTTTGTCTCTCTGTCTAATAGATTCAATTGCAGATATTGCAGCGGCGGAGTTTCCAATTATCAGGTAGTCGAATTTAGTCATTGTTTAGGCCACCTCCACTTCTACAATCTCTAGAGCTCTGTTTGGACAGATCTCAACGCATGCTGGAACACCCTTTTCGCCCGATGTTCTATTCGCACACATGTCGCATTTGATTACTCCGTTTTGCTCAACTCCTGCAATTTGGGGTAGCAAAACGTAGTCTTTACTAATCTTTACTCCATCATCTTCAAATATTGGAGCAACACAACCAAATGGACAGGCGACAACGCATGTGAAGCAGTTGATGCACTTATTTGCATCTACGCTAACCAGTCCTGTTTCGGGATCTTTTTGCATAGCAGAGGTGATACAGGCCTTAACACACTCTGGGCTGTCGCAATGTCTGCACTGCACCGCCATGCTATGCTCTAGTCCACCTTCAACATGAACGCGACTTTGTGGAGCGGGATTTTCAAAACGTAAAGCTTTGATAATGTCTCCGGTTTTGGAATGTGCAGTTTTGCATGCTACTTCGCAAAGTTTGCAATCAATGCACCATTTATCGTGAGCAAATATTCTTTTCATAGCTTGATCACTCTCCAGCATATCTAATGCCGAGTATGGATAGTTCTTTTTCATTTAGACCAATTCCACGAAGCATCAGTCTGTTGCCACGCAATGAATCGAGTGAATTGATACCCATTCCACCGATCATCTCTTGGATCTCATGGTTCCAACCGCGAAGCATATTCACTAATCTCTCTGCTCCTATTTCGGGATTGAGTCTTTTAGTTAGATCAGGGCGTTGAGTTGCGATACCCCAGTTGCACCTACCACTATGGCAATCTTGACAAAGATGACACCCAATAGCTGCCAATGCTGCACTTCCGATATAGACCGCATCTGCACCAAGTGCTATCGCCTTAACAACATCTGCGCTATTTCTAATCGAACCACTTGCAATCAAAGAGACATTTGATCTAAGGCCCTCTTGATGAAGTCTTTCGTCAATTGCAGCCAAGGCAAATTCAATCGGAATTCCAACGTTATCGCGAATCCTCTTTGGGGCAGCACCTGTGCCGCCTCTAAAACCATCGATTGCGATTATGTCGGCTCCCGCTCTGGCAATACCGCTAGCAATAGCGGCGCAATTGTGGACCGCTGCAATCTTTACCGAAACCGGCTTTGTATAATTTGTAGCCTCTTTGATCGAATAGATGAGCTGGCGTAGGTCTTCAATCGAATAGATGTCATGATGTGGAGCAGGGGAGATAGCATCTGTACCCTCAGGGATCATACGTGTAATTGAAACTTCAGCGTTGATCTTTTCTCCTGGGAGATGCCCACCAATTCCTGGTTTTGCTCCCTGTCCAATCTTAATTTCAACGATTGAGCCAGAGTTTAAGTAGTCAACATCTACGCCAAATCTACCGGATGCAACTTGGACAATTGAGTTCTCTTTATATTCCATGAGGTCGTGATGCATTCCGCCCTCACCGGTGTTAAAAAATGTCCCAAGTTCTTTTGCAGCCTTCGCTAAGGAGAGCTGTGTATTAAGTGAGACTGCACCAAATGAAACAGCGCCAAACATAATCGGAATATCGATAGCTCTAAGAACTGAGGAGATGTCCGACTTTAGCTCATTATTTTCAGTAAGTTCAAGCTTGGTTGGACGACTGCCTAAGATCACCCTTGTTTCCATAGGCTCACGAAGTGGGTCGATGGAGGGGTTTGTTACCTGTGAAGCATTTAGCAACATGTGGTCAAAGATGATAGGGTATGATCTTGGATTTCCAGAAGCAGTTAAGACTACTCCACCAGTTTGTGACTGTTTGGAGATATCATTCATAACTTCTGTGTTAAATACCTTTGATTCTGGTCCGCTTTGTGGATGATTTTTGATCGTAATTGCATTAGTCGGACATAGCACCACACAGCGTTGGCAATTAACGCAGTTATTCTCTTGTGCCCTAACAATGTCGAGATCTTCATCATAAAAGTGAACTAAATTTGAGCATTGTCTAACGCAAGCCCCACATCTTACGCATCTAAAGTCATCTCGTTCAACACAATACCTAGGGGTGGTTAAATCTAACATTAAAAATCACCCCTATAAAACATCTGATTGGCAGCATGACGCTCTTCCTCCTGACGCCTCAAATTCTGAGCGGCCTCATCTGTTAAACGACATACAAATGGCTCTCCGCCGCCAATTTGTCGAATATTTTCGACGTCAGGACATATCACTCTAATGGCGGCCTCTTCACTAGCTAGATAGACCTTCGAGCCCTTTTCTCCAACCATCAAAGATCTAAGTTTTAGCCTGTCGTTTAGTGCTAAAAGACCTTTGTGACTACCAAGGATGATCGAAAATGGACCATTAACTAGCGCTCTTGAGTAGACTGCTCTAAGCGTTGTTTCAAGTTGTTTTTGCTTAGGATCCATGCGGTCGATCTCGTCCCAATCTGGAGCGGTAAGTATATGAGCAGCCATCTCTTGCGTTAGGCCATGTCTTCTTACCAAGAGGTCAAATAGATATGTGATTACTTCTGTATCCGTTTGCAGAGAGCAATCATATCCAAATTGTTCTACATAACGCCTATTTGTGTCGTAGCTCGAGATCTCACCGTTATGCACAATAGACCAGTCAAGTAGCGTGAATGGATGTGCTCCGCCCCACCAGCCAGGGGTGTTAGTTGGAAATCTTCCGTGAGCTGTCCATAGCCAGCCCTTGTAGTCCTCAATTCTGTAGAACTCTCCAATATCCTCTGGGTATCCAACTCCTTTAAATGCACCCATATTTTTTCCAGATGATGCAACATAAGCGCCATCTATGTGGCTGTTGATATAAAAGACAGCTCGCATAGTGAACTCGTCGTCGTTAAGATCGCTCTCTTTGAGCTTCCCAATATATGGCGCCATGAAGTATCTCCATATATGGGGCTCATTGGTTATAGAACGAGTTCTTGTAACTGGAAGGCGTTCAGAAACTTCTGTACTAAAGTAGTTGGATAAAAACCTTTCTGTTTTATCTCTAGCTTCACGCGACTCATAAAAGATGTGAAATGCATAGAGATCTGCGTATTCCGGGTAGATGCCATAGGCTGCAAAACCTCCACCAAGACCATTTGATCTATCGTGCATCAAAGCAATCGACATCAAAATGTCATGACCAGACATACGCTGACCACTTTTATCCATGATTGCAGCGATGGCACAACCCGAGGGTATACGAACCTCTCCCTCTTTTGGATTCATTGCTTTTCTCCTCAAAGAAGTGTTTGATATTGTCGCTAAACATCTATGAGTCTAAAAAGCAAGTGTTGCGAGATTGTTTCGATTAGATGAAGGTCTAAATTTAGATCTGTAAAAGAATGAGTTAGAAGTGTGATTTCTTA
>CAZLCK010000058.1:0-8895 GCA_964558235.1 uncultured Coriobacteriaceae bacterium | reverse complement strand
CTCGCACGACGCCTGTCGCCATGCAAAACTCTTCAAAGCGCAGCGGATGCATCGCGAGCTTTTGGAGAAAGCCGACAGGCAATGATCGAACACCAACGTACTCATCAATGCCGAGGAGAGATCCGGACAGCACAACGTCGATATCGTGTCGCTCCGAAAGGAACTTTACCCAGGTGAGCATGTCCGCGCATTCCTGCACTTCATCGAGGAAAAGAAGAGTCTTTCCCGGGGTGATCTCCTTGCCCGAAAGCACCGACAGGCGAAAGACGAAATCCTGCACGTCTACCGCCTGGGAAAGCGTCTCCTTAGCGCGGGGGTTTTCATAGAAGTTGACCTCGACAAGCTCTTTGTATGCGCGATCGGCGAATGCGCGCACGAGCGTCGTCTTTCCCACCTGTCGGGCGCCGGTAAGCAGCAGCGCCTGTTTCGTCTTGCGATGCTTCCATTCTAAAAGCGTGCTCATCGCGAGGCGTTCGAGCATGGCGGCGACCTCCTTGTCAGATAGGGAAGGTATTTTACCTGCCATTATGCCAGAATGATCGCGTTTTCCAACCTAAAAATAGGTGATTTAGTCGCATTTTCCAACCCGAAAATAGGCGATTTAGTTGCGTTTTCCAACCCGATGCATATTACGCACAAACTGTTGCGCTGTTCCGCGACGCACTGGCGTGTTATTTAAACACTCGCATTTTTACTTCTCACAAAAAATGTTTTGAGGCGATTAGATAACTTATGCATTCCTAGACGATCCAAAAGCTCATAAGCTTCATCCCGCGTGTGTCGCCAAGTAAAAACAAGGAGTACAT
The DNA here is from genome assembly GCA_964558235.1 of uncultured Coriobacteriaceae bacterium. Classification (GTDB taxonomy): domain Bacteria; phylum Actinomycetota; class Coriobacteriia; order Coriobacteriales; family CADBOM01; genus CAZLCK01. The sequence goes on along the minus strand of CAZLCK010000058.1, from coordinate 8,089 downwards.
AAACAATCAGGGAAAGAACAGCAAGAGCAATTTCGATCACTAGTGAGTCACAGAAAAGCAGCACGACAAAACCAGGCGCGACGGCAAGCGCAGATTGGACGAAGAAAACCCCGACATTCCTGATCATCTTCAGTGGGGAGAATCCCAACGCAATCTTTGCAACGGTGAAATGTATTAGAGCAAGAACGATTCTCAAAGCAGGCATTACAACCGAAACACACTCATATCCCATTACGGCACTCAACCAGAGTGCGGGTAAGAAGGGGATCAAATAAACCGTCGCAGTGATAACACATAAGACTGGTTTTCCTTTGGCCCGGTATGCCTCGGAGTACATATGCCCAAAAGTGATACTTATACACCCAGTAAACATCCAAAGACCAATGAATAACGCCGTATCGCCCCATTGATCCCCAAGCAAAATGAAGGTGAATGCCTCTCGATACACAAGAATAAAGAAAGCGATTGGCACTACACAGCATGCAAGATACCGCTGCATCTTAAGGAAAACCATATCAAAACGATCAACATCATCCTGCACTTTAGATAGAGAGGAAAAGGCGATGGGTAAAATAGCTGCAGTGATTATTCCCATAACAGCTGAACATGTCTGCGTCGAAGTCTTATAAAGGCCTACATAATAGGCAGACATCAGCAAACCTAAAATGAAGGTTCCTGCCCACTGGTTAATCCATGATGCAACAGATCCTAATGTGATCCAAAGACCGAAAGAGAACATTCGACGTAGTTCGGAAAATGAATATTTAAATTGAGGCTTCCAGCTAGACTTAATTGTAAGCCATGTAGCAAGCAAAACGTTACTCGTAACCGTGCCGATAACCATGGACCAGTAGTCAAAACCCAAAGCAGCAAGCGGGACTGAAACGAAGAGAATGAGAAGGCTTGACCCCACTTTAGAAGAAAACAGTATCTTAAAATTTAGATCTCGCTGATAGAGTGCAGTCTGAACACTAACAAGGGCGGTAAGCGGAAGAGACAGCGAAGCAACAACCAGCACTATTCCCAAACCAGGATTACCGACTAGCGCCGCAAGAGGATCATTAAACGCACCTATGAGAAACACTATCAAGAATGAGATAGTTAGGTTTGTCCAAAAAGCAACACAAGCACTAAGGCTAAGACTGTCTTTGTTGTCATAGCGGTGCTGTATAAGATATTTCTGAAAACCTGCGTCAGCGATCAGGTCCGCCAAAGATGTGATCATTGTCGCTGAAGCAATGACCCCAAATGCCTCTGGTGTTAAAAGCCTTGCCAAAATCATGGTCGTGACAGGGCTTATCAGCTTTGAAACCACCTGGGTCAAAATAGACCATTTTGCGGCTCCAGCGGCTTTCTTACCAAGAGATATATTCGAGCTACTCATCCAGCTTCCTCTTAAGCGCGGCTATCACAAACTCGCAATAGACCTCGTATTGCAACATAGTAAGCAGGTGAGAAACTTTAGATCCTGCGACAAAACGTGGTGGCAAACCTATTTTCCTCATTACACGCGCCAAGTTCCCAAACCATCTTGGCTGAACACCCAGTAGTACCTGGATGACATAATCATCAATAAACTCAAGACAGGACTCCTTCTAACTTTCTACACTCACCGCACTAGAAACAAACTTGTAAGCCTCCGAGAGGTTTACAAGCTGGGGGATGCTGGCGTTTTTCAACCCAAGACGTCCTAAGCTACAAGTCCCAGCAATCTTCTATATTGATTGGACCGCCAGTGTAGGGTGTTCGGATTAGAAGACGTCAGCGCATTCTCTCCTGTCTCTCCCTTTTCTTCACGCGCACGATATCTCTGTATACAAGTAAAGCTTTACGAATACCCAAATGCCTCAATCGATATCCTAGCCTCCGCATCTTTGGGATAGTCTTCTCAAGCAAACCCATATATTGCTCTTCATTTCCATAGGGAATTTCAGTAAGAGCTGGGCATGCACGCTGCGTGATATACTCCTCGTACTTCTTAGACATCCGATCGGACTCAGGAAAGCTAAGGAGAGCAGCAATAACAGTTCTGCAATTACAGGGCTGCAAGGATGTAACGCCTTTAATGAGATCGAGTCCTTGCTCAATTGAAGACAGCCAGCACCCTTCGCGCTGCTCCCAGAAAAACCGGTCTCTATCATTTATCCCAATTTGGGGCGATTCTCGCATCCATTGGGCATATTGGTTAAGCGAGGCAATTGCTATTGTATTTTTGTATGCCCGCAGTCCATCAATTGCTCGTTGAATATCCAGCGATGATCCTATAAACCATCGATAGTATTCGATTGCTATTCCCCAAACGCTACTACGCAAACAGACAACGTCCTCATTCGCTGCAAGAGTCTCATACTGAACTCGAGCGTACCGCTCCACATCAGCATCATTCGCATACCCGAACGTATGAATTCGATATTCTGCACGTCGAGCATCAGATCGCTCTGTTTCCCGCGAAAAAATTAACTCATGACTTACCCCAAGCTTTTCACAGAGCACAGGAGGAATCTTCATATCGTCCAAGAAGGCGGCTCCCTTCCTTTCAAGCGTGAAGCAGCTAAAGTCAATGCCGGCATGCCTCGCTAAAGCCAGCAGAGTCCTGCTATCGTGCCCTCCTGTGAGCGCAATACGCAGACTCTTGCCGTCTAACAGGCGCTGCATGTTGCGCAACGAGATGTCGAAACGAGCAATGATAGAGTCCGCTGCCGCCTCTGCGTTTGCAAAAGAAGGCACCCCATTGGGAAGCAGCTGGCGAACATGAACTATTTCCTCATAATAGTTGAGCACCTGACTTGGCAGCAGCCGCAATATTCCTTCAACATGGGTGAGTGGACCAGGAAGCCAGTTGAGCCAATCATCGACCTCAAGAGGTTCTGTCTGTAATCTTAAATGCTGCACAAGAACATGCATACTGTTCGAAACGCAGCCAAATCCATAAAATACCCCTAACATTCCGCATGCATCAAGGTAAATATGCTCTTTGGCAATAAGTACATATCGGCCGCACCAAGTCGCCTCCGTCTTGAGAATCGCAGCTTCATCGCCCAATTTCACCATATGAGCAATGTCATCAAGCTCGTCAACTGGATCCCGATGATCAGCCTCAGTCTGCCACGCTAGCCCCAGCAAATGTACGCTACCGTCTTTGCTACTGCAAACAGGAAGACTCTCATGAAAGCTAAGGACATGCCCTCCCCCTAGATTAATCGACATAAAATCGGAGGCTACATAGGGAGATGACGATATTACAAAAGCGCCCGCATCAATCATGTCTTTCAATTTTCCTCTCTACGCAAGTTCCTAGCATTTGGTACAACATCTTCCAGCCGCTCTTGATACATACGCATTACGCGTAAACTGCTACACGAACGATATACTGAAATCAATGCAATACACACCCAACCCAATAGGCTCAAAGTCTCACGAGGTCGTCATCTCCTCAGCAGGCGCACCCTTCGAAAGAGCCTGATGAGCCTGTATCTCGGGGTTCCGATACTGATTCACTCATACAAGACATCCTCGTAGCCGTTCCTGACAATAGCCAATCTTGTCTTACCCTCTTGCCTGCTCGCTAACAGATAAAGCTCAATACCTGCATGCGAGCTGCGTGCCATGCTCGCATGAACCATGCCGCGATGCCCGTATCGCAGCCGCCCCGAATGGCGTGAAGCTTTTTTATGGCCTACACGATACTGTCCGCTCTCTTTATCATCGCAGTTCAAGCTAATAGTTTGATCGAATCGCCCACATTAAACCCTGAATGCCCCATTCTTTTTGGCAATAGATAAGTTTGAACCAAACTGGTCTATTCTACGAACCGGATCGAAGTATCTTCCTGCCCACACGCAACACTTTACGAACGATCTTTCTAATAAAGGAGTTGTTCCTTTTTAACTCCCGAAGAAGCAGTTCGCGATCCCTCTCATATGCAGCTCCGATAGCTATTTTCCTCAAATGCTTTTCATATGCTTTCTGGTTACTCGGGCTGCAAGCTGCATCTTTAATATCCGATTTGGAAATATCTAGCGATTTGTTGAGATGATAGCTATCGGTATTCTCCTTAAGGATACGAAATCCAAAATTCTTAGTTCTTGATATAACGTGCTGGCTTTCTGCTATTTGCTCTATGCTGGATTCAACGACCTCAAGATGAGACAGCGTGGCCCCCCATGCAGCTAAACCTCTTTTTGTACGTACGATCACACTATTTGCACCTTTGGGATTCGGGCAACTTGAAGTGTAGTCATCCCCCAATGAAAGGTCAGCAAGTATGTTGAGCTTGTCAAGACAATATAGGCAGCATTCGGGCTGAAAATAGTCTTTTACCGACATTCGGAAAGATCGATCGAAATCTCGATGGCTACCATCAACGAAATTCAATCTTATGTTTCCGGGCCATCCTCCAGCTTCCTTTGACCTGAAATCTGCAGATTTCAGGTCAAAGCCTTCGGCAAGATCCTTAAAATAGTTAAGCACATTCGAAGTCATCGTTTTGTCGCAAAATAGACCTATGAACAGGTAGTTCCCACGGTTTAGATGAAACAGTTTGATAGCTTTTAAGAGACCGCGAACGGCGCATGGCGTACCCACGATAATGATTCGCTCTTGCCGATTCAAAAGCATATGACGCAATGTCGCCTCATGGGATACTTGCAGGTATTTTGACTTTTGGGTTGAACGAATGTCGTCTTTGTCTTCATACCGTTTTGCAGAACAGGTTTGATCCAACGTTGCTTCGCCTACGAGGAAAGCAGAATCGTATTGCTTTAGGCTAAGCAAATCGAGCACGAGTTGAGTGCACCCCCCCCCGCTTACGCTGTTATTAAAAACATCCTCAACACAAGACCATGCGCTTGCTGCAAATAAGTGAGAGCCAATTATCTGATCCACTAAGGGTTTAGTGCTAGAAAACGAGATAGTGGAAACCGGGCAGACTTCGAGGCATAATCCGCAGTGCGTACAGGACTCCGCCATAACCTTAGGTATAAGGCTCCCATTGTGTTTTTGATACTCGATGGAACTGGCTCTACAGGCAGCTCTACAGAGACCGCACGAGCAGCACATTCCGCTATCTGCGACTGCTTGTACTGTAAGCACGTTGGCCCTTTCTATCTTGTTAGCCATTTCGGCAGCTTTCTCTTTACTTGTTGCGGAAGAACTAGTGAGAACCATTTAAACTGGAGAAATAAAACAAGAACCACAAAATAGAAGACAAGAGAAGCAATAAGCTTAGCAGCAAAGGAGAAATAAGGGTTTTCGATAGGTGTAAATCCGAGCAGCATGAAAAATAGAACCAGAAGGGCGGCGACCCCCAGATCCGGCAAAAGTGTTTTTAAGAATGCTCGAACGCTTTTTCCAAAAGATAACTTTATAAGAAACAAGAGCAAAAGAGCAAAATTAACCCAATATGCGACACCTACGCAGGCAGCCACCGCCTCCACAGAACCTAGCAGAACACCCAGGATGATTCCAAAAACAATTACACCAGCTATTATTACGCCGCGTATAAACTGTTCACGCGTTCGGTTGAGCACTTGAAACATCGTACCAGACGTAGCACACACCATTTGAGACCATATTGAGATTGCCAAGAGTTGCAAGCATGGTATTGCGATCTCCCACTGTTCCCCATACATGACGATAACAACTTCCTTAGCGCAAGCACAACAGAAGACAGTCATATAGATTCCGAGCAACGAAAGTATTTTTATGGTCTTAAGAAAGGTTTCGTACAAGTAGTCTGTATCTTTTTGCCTCTCGGCAAGAATAGGATGCAGTACGGGTGTTACCGCCCCAGTTAGATAAGTTTGCGGTAGCTGCATAAGTTGGTATGCTTTGCTGTAGTTTCCAAGCGCCGCAGTACCAAAAAAGAACCCCCACAAGCAAATTGTCCAAATTCCGGGAAAAGTAGTTGATTACATTGAAGCCGAATAGGTAAGCAGAATAGGAGAATACTTTCCTGACCGATAGTAAAATTCCCTTAAAGACAGGGATAACTCTGATGGGTGCATAGTTCCATACAAAAATAATAAAGCTATTGGCAATGGAGTAGGCCACAATTGCGTAGTAGCCAATACCTACACGTGCAAGAGTTACACCAATCACGCTAGCAGCTAAAACAGAAGTAATTTGTCTGATACCTACGAGTAAAAAACGTTTCTGCTTCATCAACAGAGAGTTTGGCACTGTGTTGAGCGTTGCAAAGAACACCGAAAAAGAAAGAAGCCCGCAAACATTCTTGAGTTCGGCACGCTCGTATATGGCAGAGATGGGAATTCCAAAAAGCGCGAAAAGCAAAGCCAAAGCTACTGCCAAGAGGATGGTAAAACCAAATAAACGGGACACATCTTGTTTCGATAAATCTTGACGTTGAATAATCGCCGCTCCGAGGCCCATGTCTGAGAATATGTTGAAGAACACCACGAATACTTGCGCGATTGCAACAATACCAAAGTCATCGGGCGTAAGAATGCGGGCAAGTATAACGGAATAAGCGAGTTGCAAAAGTGCAGAGGAATATTTCGCCGCAATGTTGATGTACGCGGCTCTTTTGATACCCATTTGCTTTTTAGTTTGCTTGCTCATATGCTCGTCTAATTTATTTATTAACAAAACGTCAGCAGGAGCGAGGCGTTATGTAAACGCAATTACTTATCTACTTTGTCACTTAAGATAGCGCGAACCTCTTGTTCAACTTCGTCGAAGATGCTTTCGCACTGAGCTTTGGAGACTGCGTTTTGGATAGCGGGTTTAAGTGCTTCAGAATTATCAACAAAATACGCAACGGCGTTTAAAACGGAGTTGGGTTCAAAATCAGGGGATGAAACGTCAAAAACGTACTCAGCTTGTCCAACAGAATCAAGTAGCTCGTAGTATTTAACGGCCCACCCAATAGCAATACAGGGTTTTGTGCATTTGTAGGCATGCACGATCGAATGAAAACGCGATGCAATTAAAAAATCACAGCGCTCGAATAGTAATTCATACTCAAAACAGTAGCGATCTTCCCCATAGATTTCCACGCGATTGTCCTCTGCAAACCAGCTTTTTATTCGAGAACATATTTCCAAGTCTTCAGAAGCATGACGAATAAGGCATACATTTTTACCCTTATCGAGAAGTAGCGAAACAATCTCTTTGTACATCTTGTCCAAGATTGAGCTGTTGCCATGATCGTAGTTGCGCATATTAGGGACTATACCGACATTGCCCTGTAAGGATTTTGGAATATGTGAACAATAATCCGGCTGATTTTGAAAAACGTACTTCAGATCAAGTTCTCTGTTCTGTAGGACAATGTCTGGTCTTTTTACAATATGGGCAGAAGGGCATAGTTCAATCATTTTTTCATACCCATCTTGCTCGCGAGCATATATTTTTTTGACTTTGGGAAGAATATGGTTGGCGTAATGCCTTAAGTTATTCGTTTGCTTATCTTCTTCAAAATCAAACGGCCCAAACGACTGAGGGAGCAAAAAAACTGGAGTATTGTATTTAAGAATTAGTTCCAGCCGACGTAAATAATTTACACAGGCGTCATATCCCCATTTTTTCCCAAAAGCAAAGCCACTGATATCCACGCAAAATGCAGCATCTTTGTAGTATTTAATATTCCGCACGTCACTTCTAAAAAATACTACTCGCTTCAGAACCCTTTTGATTGAAGCAATCCTTTCGGTATTAACACTGCGCTTAATAGGGAATGTAAAACTATCCAAATCCTTGCGTCTTTTCTTCCCTTTCAATCTTTCTAAAACATTAGGAGAAGCGTCACCGTCCGAAATCAAGACGGGGGTTAGTTCAGGAAAACGCTTTTTCATTTCTTCAACAACGATAAAACTCATTGCCTGGGCACCCTTATTACGTAGCTCGCCCCCAATAATTAATATGTAGCTCTTTTTGTTCATTGCACGTTAATCCTCTCTAAAATACCAAGCAAAGCTGGGCTGAACAGGAAGATATGCTGCTATACGCCAGTTATCTACGGAACGGCACACCAGTGTATCGCGGAACGACGCAACAGTTTGCGCGTAATATGCACGCAATCGCCACCATAATGCAGAGAACCGTACTGAAGACAAGCGCCGTCATGGAA
>CAZLCK010000057.1:0-9005 GCA_964558235.1 uncultured Coriobacteriaceae bacterium | reverse complement strand
TCTCCGCCACTCTCTTTAAGTCAAAAGACATCGAATCGTACGGCACTGGTATGCCCCGCATCAAGCGCCTCTGTGATGCAGAGGGTATCGGAGTCGAATACCTGAAGGTGCCTGGTGGGACCCGTATTGTCTTCCACCGAAATGACCCCTTCAAAGGAAACGGCTTGACCGAAGTTGACCGAAGTTTGGCCGAAGTTGACCGAAATTTGGCCGAAGTTGACCGAAATTTGGCCGAAGTTAACCAAAATTTGGCCGAAGTTTGGCCGAAGTTGGCCAAAGTTGGCCGAAGTTCGATAGAGAATAACGAGAATCTGAATGCCAAAGAGAAAGACGTCTGCGTAGCAATTCTCGACAGAGACAAGACAAGCTCCACAAGTATCGCTGAAGATCTCGAAGTTAGCATTCGTACCGCAAGAAGAATCCTTGCCAACTTGGTCGAAAAGGGCGCTGTCATCACAAGTGGCGCCACAAACAAGAGGACATACACCCTAAATGATGCATATTTCTCAACAGAACACGACAACGAAGCGCCCAAGAAAAACGAGGAACACGGACACGAATGACAGACGATAACCGTTAGAGTGCTACGAGCGGCTATATGGCAAAATGCCCACTCTACTCAGCATGAACACTAAGCCTTTGGGGGTGCAGAAGGTTTATTGCCACCTCTATGCCTCGACCAAATTGAGCAGATCACACCAACACATATAAAATTCACAACCATAAAAGATGATCCATAGCTAAAAAACGGAAGTGGAATTCCTGTAACAGGCATAATTCCGCAAGACATTCCAACACTTTCTAGAATTTGAAAGAGCCACATTCCACAGATTCCTAAGATAATCAGCTTTGCGAATAGATCGGTTACAGCTCTTGCCATCGAGATAGTTAGGTATAAAAAGGCTGCAAACAAAGCAAGTAATACCATTGAGCCGACGAAGCCAAATTGCTCTGCGATTGTGCAAAAAACAAAATCGGTTGGAGCTTCTGGCAAAAATCCTAAAGAGGACTGCGTTGCGTTACCAAACCCTTTTCCAAATAGACCACCACTACCAACTGCGATTCGCGCCTGCTCAACATTGTAGCCAGCACCTGTTGTATCAAGGCTTGGATCGATAAAGACCAACAAACGATTAATCTGATATTGCTTGATAAAGACATCTTCGCCTGCAATGCTATCGAGTAGCGGGTCTATCAAAAGCGCGCCTGCAATCAGACCAACAAACACGCCTATAGTTATAAGAATTAAGCGCCTATCCGCACCACCAACAAATAAGATAGTTGCACCAATGACCAAAAAAACAAGTCCTGTTCCTAGGTCGGGTTGCGTCATGATACAGATAAACGGCACGCTCAGAAGCGCTAGACACTTCAGATACTCTCGAGTGTTATCGAACTTGCCTTGATAGCGAGCTACCATCGCTGCCATCATAATGATGGTGACAATTTTTGCCAGTTCTCCAGGTTGAAAACGTATACCGATATTTATCCAAGACGCCGCGCCACCCGTAGAGTAGCCAATGAAAGGCAAGTGTGGCGATAATAATAGAACTATATCGACAATCAATAGTGGAACTACAGCTTGTGCAAAAGCTTTGTAATCGATCTTCCATGCAATGGCCATCGCGATTAGTCCAAGACCAACTCCCAATAGCTGTCTTGAAAAAGAGTAGTCTTCACTTGATGCTGTTACAGCAAATTGATTAAGCAAACCATAGGTGACCAAAGCGGCTAAGACCAAGAAAAATGGTAGGTTGATCTTGCCTAAAAACCCAGAGAACTTTCCGGCTGCTGCAGACATGGGCTTATCTACGCTAGGAGCTACTGGCATTAGCGATCACCTGTCTCTGCAACACTGACTGTCTCTTCTTCGATACCAAAAAGCTGTGCTAATAAGCGTCTTACTGGAGGTCCAGCCGAAGCAGTTCCTCCACCACCTTGCTCTAATATACATGCACAACAATATTGAGGGTCATCCACCGGACCATAAGCGCAAAACCATGCATAATCATCACGCTCAGAACTGCCGGTCTCGCCAGTTCCCGATTTTGCTGCAATTGCAACGGGAAATCCACTGAACACACTCGATGCTCCGCCTTCAGTAACGACAAGTCTAAGTCCATCGCGAATGATCTGAAGATTTGTCTCAGAGGCCTCTGGATGAAAATCACTCTCCTCGACCGTCTCCTCGATAACAGCTTGTCCTTCGGAATTTTGCACCGAATAGAGCAGATGGGGCTTTAGGAGAGTTCCAGATGCAACACCTGCGTATGCCACTGCCATCTGGATTGGGGTCACCAAAACGTCACCTTGGCCGATTATCATATTAGAGATGTCTCCTGGAAGCCATTGAGCTGACTCTGGAATTTCCCAATAGTATTCTGCCTTCCATTCCTCATCAGGAACCCTACCAGCCATCTCTCCAGCAATATCTATACCTGTTCTTGAGCCAAATCCCCAAGTTTCTAGATAGTCAGAGAGCGCTTGATCGTCTGAATTCCAAAAACTTCTTGCAACTTCGTAAAAGTAGACGTCACACGAGACAGAGATTGCGTGATAGATATCTAGATAACCATGACCTGATGTTTGCCAACAGTTCTGTGAATAGGTCTCACCAAATCCGGTCCATGTTCCTTCACAATTATATTGAGTTGTACTGTCGATAAGACCATAAGTAAGACCGGCCATCCCAGTAAATGCCTTATAAGTGGATGCAGCAGGATATTGACCAGCAATAGCGCGATTAGTCAGTGGATATCCAGCATCTTCATCGATAAGTGACGACCACAGATCTTGCGAAATTCCTCCGACGAAATCATTCGGATCAAAACTAGGAGCTGAGGCCATAGCCAAAATTCCACCAGTCTTGATATCTAGAGCAACAATAGCGCCACAATATGCATTCGAATAGCCCCGATTTCTCGCGCTTTCAAGACCATCACTCAAAGCCTCTTCAGCAACCTGTTGTGCGTTGATGTCGATAGTGAGACGAATATCATTTCCAGGATCTGGATCTATTTCATCAACGACGCCAAGATAGTTACCGGAAGAGTCGACTCTATAAGTACGAGTTCCTTTGGTACCTTGTAAAACTCTTTCATATGCGGCTTCAACACCACTTTTACCAACTGTATCACCAGACTCATAGTTGGTTCCATCGGCGTCCTCGTTGAGTTCATCTTCTGAAATTGAGCCAATATAGCCCAAAATGTGGGCAGCAACTGTTCCATACGAATAGACTCTCACGGAGCGCGTCTCTACAGAAACACCTGGAAAAATAGTTGGATTTTCCTCGATATAAGCAACCGATCTCATAGATACGTCACTTGCGATTACCTTATCAGATTGAGTTCCCGAGGTTTCATCCATCAACGAAGAACGAATCGCCTCAGCAGGCAGACCTAGCGCAAGTGAGAGCCTATGGACAACTCTACGATTGTCTACGACTGTGGAATCTCCAACGACGGTTCTAGAAACTCTATTGGTTGCAAGCTCGACCCCATTGCGATCTAATATTCTGCCGCGCCTCGCTTGAATAGATGAGGTCGATGTCATATTCGATTCGGCTTGAGAAGAATACTGCGACCCACCTAGGATCTGTAGCGCCCAAACTCTAACGGCCAAAATACCAAATACAGCCGCCGCAGCTAAGCTAAACAAATTTATACGACTCTTAGAGGCCGTACGATTAGAGTCACCAGCACGCGTTTGAGGCTTTTGCTTAATAGGACGTCCTGCGGGATCTCCTTTTAGACGAAAGCTTCTTTTGACTTTTAAAGCCGAACGCGCAGAGAAAAAATTGCGAAATAGAATAATCGCTGCTACTACAGCAATAATCACAATCACGAATATTAGTATTGCAAAACCTAGCGCATTCATAATTTAATATCCGGATATCTCCGATACAAAGACCTTTCGAAAAATACTTGATTAAAAACTTATTTGGCGAGAGCTTGGAGCCTTGGCTCTACCGGGAGAGAGTCTTTTGGCTATTGGCCAAAAAATAGCTGCAATGACGATGTCGTACAAAGTCCAAGGCAAAACTTTAAAAAGGATGGCACTGAAAAATGACTCTTCATAGCCTATGATTGCGCAGACAACGCAATATGCAAAGCTTGCCAGAAGAGATGCTATCGCCATCGCAATAATCCATGGCACAAATGAATCGGCCTGTACAGTTGATTTGATTACCATAGGCAAAAAGTAGCCAACTACAGCCATCACCAAAGACATTGCACCAATGGGGCCTGAACCCAAAAGATCGAATAGAAGTCCCATGACAAAACCTAAGACGATACATGTTTTATGATTTGCAAAAAGGCAGAGAACGCCAAGGCAGATTAGCAAAATATTCGGAGAAATTCCATTGATAGCTATGTTTGGCGAGAGCGCAACTTGCAATATAAACCCGATGATAACAACCGTCACAATCACCCAGACAGGTTGTTTATCATTATTAGCTCCAATAGATGTAGAAATGTTATTAGAACCTGAACTTAGTGGATTCACTGATTTGCATCCCCTCGTCCTCTTTAGCCATCGATGGTATTTGTATCGGCGATATTTGTATCGCCACTTTAATTTGTATCGCCACTTTAGCTAGAGTCGCTATCATCATCTGTTGTATCTTCCGAAGAAGAATCCTCACTAGAGACAACCTCGGCAGTAGATACAGCCTCTGTCTCTCCTCCAGTCAATATCAATACCTCAGTATTAATTGCAGAAGACGCAAGTGGCTGAACAATAATCGTGTGATAGGTATCTGATGAGTTGGTCTCGATTCTTGTAACGTATCCAACCACAAGACCACTTGGATAGACCCCACCCAGACCAGTTGTCACAACCGCTTCTCCTAAAGTCACTTCGACAGAAGATGAAACAAATTCAAGTCGCAGCAGACCATCTGAGCCACCAGATAAGACTCCTTCGGCTCGGCTATTCTGTAAAAGCACTGCAACGCCACTATTTTCGTCGGTTATCAAACGCACAACAGAGCTATTTAGAGCAACAGTTTCTACTTGGCCGATCAAACCCTCGCTACTCATCACAGGCATACCAGATTCAATGCCATCAACTGAACCCTTATCTATAGTGATTGTTCTATTCCAAGAGTCACTTGAAACCGATATCACACGAGCAGCTGTAGTCTCCAAATCGTAAGATTGACTTAGCGAAAGCAGCTCTGTCAAACGCTGATTTTCGAGCTGGAGTTCGGTTAGCTCTGCAAGCTGAGCAGTGAGTTCGGCATTTTCTTGCTGAAGTGTAGTTAGATCCTCGCTAGAAGCCGATGCATTGGTAATTCCATTGCCAATCGCCTGAAAAGGAATCGCAATAACAGAAGCTACACGCTGTATGGGAGAAGCAATAGTTGCAACAACAGACCTAGCACCATGCAACACGCCACCCTCTCCCTCTACAGAGTAGATAGTAAGAAAAGCCATCGACGCGACTATCACAATGATTAGTAAGAGCCTAGACGATAGCCCCTTTCGCTTAAGTTTTGCGGGTGTGAGGGCCATGATAAGTTGATTATGTCACTTCCTAGTAAAAGATCTACGCAGAGCCTCTGGATTTTCTAATGCAGCAACACATCCCATTACCACGTTAGAAAATGCAGTGTCAGAAACATAGACAGGCACCTCTAGCTCTTGGGCTAGCAAAACGTCTAGCATCTTTAGAAGTGCTCCACCGCCTGTTAACAAAACGCCATTGCGAATAATATCGGCAGCTAGGTCGGGATCGGTCTCATTAAATGCTTCTTTAACGGCTACGACGATCTCTTGCAAAGGAGCGCGAATTCCATCGCGAACATCCTCAGATTGTATAACCTCAGAACGTGGCAGATTGGTGGTTACGTCGCGGCCAGATACCTCCATATCGAGCTCACCAGTTGAAATTGGAAGGGCAGAGCCGATTGCGATCTTGACATCTTCAGCCGTGCGACTACCAATGTGTAGACCATACACATCGCGAACATGTCTCATAACAGCCTCGTCAAGTTCGTTTCCTGCAGTACGAAGAGATCTAAACGCAACAATTCCACCGAGCGAAATAACAGCTATCTCGGTAGTGCCACCACCAATATCTACAACCATCGAACCAGTTGGTTCATCGACCGGAAGGCCAGCTCCAATAGCAGCAGCCATTGGCTCTTCTAACAGAAATGCCTGCCTCGCTCCAGCCTCGATGGTCGCCTCAAAGACTGCTCTCTTTTCGACAGAGGTAACACCACAGGGAATGCAGATAACGATCTTTGGCTTTGGCTTCCAAAATGATTTTCTTGGGCTAGCTTTGTTGATAAAGTAGCTAAGCATCGCCTCAGTGACATCATAGTCGGCCACAACACCATCGGCCAAAGGTTTTTCGACGAGGATGTTTCCGGGGTTACGCCCAATCATCTCGCGCGCCTCATAGCCAACGGCCAAAACGCGATTGGTATTTGAATCTATTGCGACAACGGAGGGCTCATTTACAACAATTCCCTCACCAGGAATTGCGACCAAGGTATTTGCCGTACCAAGGTCGATGGCCATATCTGTTCCCCATTGGCTTAAAAATTCATCTAAAAAAGACAAATATCTCACATCTTTCTAAAAGTTTCTTACAAACTAAAAGTCGCACAATATCGACTTCGGAAAGCTCCTACCGGTCAAGCTTAAAAGCTCGCAAATCTAAATCTTTAAGTGCCGGACGCCTCAGTAGACGGAAAGGCAAAATCAATTCCTTTAATCTTCCATCCAATCCAGCTTACTAACCCTGAAAAATCTCTTGTGAGCGATATTTCATAACGAATCTCTCCACCATCAGCAGTTGTTGCGGTAACGACAGCGACAGATTCTAAAGTACCTCTCTCAAGATAATCGATAGTAACATCTGATGTCTGTGCAACAGAATTCATAATGCGATTAATGCGCAACGTATCCTCGTCGCTGGAGGGTGTAATCCAACAATCCGAGACATCCTCACCATTAGCATTCTTCTCAAAAAGTGAAGAGATAGTCTGCTCTTGAGTTGGCCAACCATAGCCTTGCCAATACAAAATACCAGCTGCAGCAACCAAAAGTACCAAGATGATTACGATAGTAAGCCCGATCTTAAGACCACGTCTCGATCTCTTGGATCTAAGGTGCATCATCTTCTCAAAGTCGTTCTCATCATCTGGAAGCTCAAAAAAACCAGTATCATCGGCGGAAGGAATTCCAGCTCCTAATGTTTCGTCCTCAACGAATGGTTCAACTGCAGAAGCTGCATAGGAACTTGGCGACACAGAGAATGAATCCAGTGCATCGATGCCGCTATCATCGCGAATCGCTGTAGCGCTCTTAGCGCGGAAATAATCGGCCATAGCAGCATCGGATAACTCATACTTACCATCTGCCATAGCCCTATCAAAAGCCTCAACGGCCTCTGCCATTCTTCCGTCTGCAACGTAGGCCTGCCCTATATTTGCATATGTTTTATGTAAGATTTCAGCGTCTGGATCAAATTCAAAAATTGCATTATATGTATCCAATGCATCGTTTGGGCGCCCAAGCCCCATAAAACAGACACCAAGATTTAGTAGCGATTTAACAGGAGTTGGATTGTCAACATCAACAGCTGCATTTCTAAACGCTGTTCCAGCTGCAGCATAATCCCCCATCTTCATATAAACACTTCCAAGACCGTTATAAGCCTTGTATGGGGTTGCATAGGTCGGATCTTTCAAAACCTGCTCAAATTGCTCGATAGCACGCTCGTTTTCGCCTAGGCTTGAGAGGGTCAAACCATAGTTAGATCTAACAGCAGCCCTTGAAGCGTATGCACTATCAGTAAGTGATTTTTCATAAGCTATGGCTGCATCTGCAAAGCTACGCATCTTCATCAAGCAGTTACCAAGCATGTGATAGACATGCCCTGTTTCGCCTGGTTCAAATGCGTCTCTGTGCTCTTTTATTAAGGTATAAAAATCCTTGAGCGCTGCCGCATAGTCTCCGCCATCGTAGGCTTGTTGCGCCTTTTCTAGCAGTTCTTTGTTAAGCAAGCTGGCTCCTTAATCGTAAATCTTAGTTAAACAGAGATCGTTCTGCCCTGTTGCACAACTAAAAATAATAACATCTGCCCATATAAGCGTTCAATTTTTAGGCGCTATTAATCTGCATATTCGGCATTAATGAATAGATTTTCACACAATCTTTAAAAAATCCATCAATATTTTCCAGCAAATATGCCGCGATAATTTAGAAGATGCACCACAAAAAGTGCTTATTAATTATTCAAACCTATTCGGCGAGATTTTCGATCTCAATAGAGTCGATAGTATCACCTGCGCGAAGGTTCCAAATTACATCTAGCCCCTCAATAGTGTCGCCAAAGACTGTGTAGCCAGAATCCAAAAATGGTTGAGCACCTAGACAAAAATAGAACTGCGATCCGGCAGAGTTTGGATTAGCACTTCTTGCCATTGCCAAAGTACCATCCTTGTGAACATTATTTGGGTTGGTGGAAAACTCTTCTTTAATGCTATAACCAGGCCCACCAGTTCCAGGCATAGGATCTGAACTAGCACCAGATGCAACCTGCTCAGAAGTTAGGTCACGAGTATTTGGGCATCCGCCCTGAATAACAAATCCCTCAACATAACGATGAAATTTCAGACCATCATAATAGCCCTTTGTGGCAAGCTCTACAAAGTTGCCAACATGAATCGGGGCATCATTGCCAGCAAGTTGGACTCTTATAGTTCCTTTAGATGTTTTAATAACAGCGATCTCTTGACCAGTTGGCTTATATTTTGGTGTGTATAGTGCCATATTTAAAAGCCCTTCTTTCCTGATAAATCTATTAATTAAAAGTAAGGTGGCGCCCTCTATAGGATTCGAACCTACGCATTCTGCTCCGGAGGCAGACGCTCTATCCCCTGAGCTAAGAGGGCACTTAACTAACAAAACATACCACACAAAAGCATGTAAGTATATACGTTGATGATGTAGTTCTCTACGCTGATCCTCATCTCAAAATCGATG
>CAZLCK010000056.1:0-9308 GCA_964558235.1 uncultured Coriobacteriaceae bacterium | reverse complement strand
TGCCAACTAGTGACACGCCTACTACTCGATTTGATTATCACCGCTTTGGACGAGCCGCCTTACGAATCGTTTTGCGACTCCTTTATGGTTTCGGTGTCGGTGCTGGCATTGTTTTGAAATGACAACATAAGGTTTTGTTTCGCCTCGTTATCAAAAGGATTGCCGTCTAGAGCTTTGTACCGCTCCGCATTGTCTGCGGGGACTATCTGCTGGAACCATCCAAGAATCTGTGGGCCAGGAATACGAATGTACAGGTGCTGATTGCGCACCCCTAAGTAGGCCGACTCGCTCGTGCTTTTGGACTCTGTTCCACTGCTGGCGGAGAACCCAAAAAGACCACCCGATGTGCTGCTCTGACTTTGTGCATACTCTTTACTTGAGTGATCTTCTTCATCCTGGATATCTAATCGCAACGTAATGTCTTTTGCGATTATAAAGGATGTTGGGAATGAGGGAAGAAGATAGTTTTGCTGAACATTATCTTCGTTGGTGAATTTGGATAGTGTACGTACTGCATTGTCGGGTTTAGAGTTTGCTAGGGCTTGCTGCATATCGTCTTTGCCGAACCCACCGCTTACACGTGATTCAGCAAGGCGGTAGTAGTTCTCGGTCAGCTTGAACAATGTGGGATCAAACCAGCTCCCTCGGTCGATGGAGACCTTTGTAGCTCGAAAACCAAGCTCGATTTTTGCCGTATCGCTTATATTTTCTTGATTGCTCTCTGCTTGCGAGCTAGACGATGTATGACCCACGCTTGCAAACCAGCCACCAACCTTCCACGATCCTGAGCTGCTCCGAGAGGATTCAGAATCCTGAGATTGCTTGGTTATGTCCTCTGAGGTAATGATCACATCCATGAAGGTGCTGTCAGAATCGTCCTGCACTGCCTCGGGAAGAAGGGAAGCGTTGCTCTCGGAATCATGATCCAGTGGAGCAGAGTTATCAGGGACTGTTTGCAGAGAGATAACGCCAGAGACAAGAGGACGTAGATACTCTATATCGGCCTGTAGACTGGAGATCTGGCTGCTAACAAGCGCCCTCTCAGTCTCATTGTTCTTGCTCATGGCCTCAGTATAGTCACTGAGCGCACTTATAGCGTTTTCGGAAGAGCGCAATGCCTCCGCGACAGCATTATAGCTGCTTGCCATACCAGTAATCATTTCATCTGAAAAACCCTCTAACAATGATGCGAGGCTTTTGGTCGCGCCCTCCAGTTCTTCAGTCTTCTTGCCTGAGCGCTGTTCTTTGATCTCGGCGACGGCATCCGAAAAGGCATCGGCAGGATTTGTCACCTTTGAGTAGATTTTGATCGCCATATGTAAGATGTTAGCAGCGCCTTGCCCGCAGGTTTCCTCGACCTTGGCGTCAGCGGTATCTAGTGCGGCCTTCTTCTCCTCAACTGCTTGCTTAAGCTCCTCAATCCTTTCTTGCGAGACCTCTCGCTCTTTAAGTGAAGCCATTTTCTCTTGCAGCTCCTGAAGCGTCTTCTGTTTTGCGTTGAACTCGGCAAGAAGGACGTCAGAAGACATGGTGAGGTCTTTGGGATGCAGATTGGGTTTGAGTGCTTTGAACCAGTTAGCGGGTTGGAATTGCACCGGATAGACATCGGAGGAGCCATCGAGAGACCGCTTCACACTTGCACGCATATTCTGTTTCGTCTTTTCCAGCCGTTCGGCAGGTGACTCGACATTTAAGAAGCCGAGGATGGTCATGACCTCATGATAGCTGCCGCGCACTACGGCATCTCTAAACAGATTGTTGATCTGCTCGTCGCGTACCGTTGCTTCTGTGGTCACCCATTGGGCGTATTCCTCTATTAGAGCGTCGTCACCTTTGCTCTTAGAGAATCGCTCATTTTTCTCTTTGCTCCAGGCATTGCGCTCATCAAGGAAGCGCATATAGAGCTTTTCGCACAACTGCATACGGCTAATCTTGATCGTACTTGGCATAGCGCTGCCATCATCGGAGAATTCGACATCGTCTACCTCTTCGAGTAGCCATGCGCGAAGAGCGTTCTTGTCCGTCACGAAGTCCTTTAGGAAGTCCATTTTTGGGACAAAGTTGTTGATGATTGTTTCATATACAGAAGAGAGGTTTTCTCCGTTGCTAGACTGAATGATTGGCACCATATCGTAAAGTGCATCGGAGAGGGAAAATTCTGCCTCTTGGACAGCGGTCGGCCTTGTGATGGAACTATAAACCGTGTCGGCGTCGTAGGCATAGGTCATTTGGCTTAGTGGGCGTGAGGGAAACTCCATAGTAAAAAGCTGGTCGCCGGCGCCAAAAAGGTCATTGATCTTGGTGTAGATAAGGTCGGTCACTGCTGAGGAGGCATCCTCGTGAAGGCGTTGCAGTAAAGACCGGCTGTCAGGTGTGTCAGACATTGCAATACTCCTAATTCTATTGCATTTCGAGATTCAGGCTCATTTCGAGATTGTATGGCCAAACAGTAAGATCTATTCCTAGATCGCAATACGTTGAGCTTTCCCAAAACAGTTCGTAGTCAATGTCTTCGCGGAGGTATTGCTGATCGTTGTAGGGAACCCATTCGAATTTACTCAGCTCAGGGTCGTACACCTGTATCCAGCCGTTGCCATCGGTATCTATACCAGCACCTGCGATGATGACCCAGTGGCCACCCTCATAATCTTGAATTGGCCCATCATCCGGACATATGTTTCCCACACAGCAAAGAAACGGCGTGAAGAGGAGCCCGTTGCCACACTTGTTGCAGGAGACGATGGTATTAATAAGTTCGTCTAAACTTGGAATGGGGCGCTCATCAATAACAAGAATATCCCTGACAGAGTTCCGCAAATCGTCTGAGATGGATTCGAGCTCATCTGCACAATCCTCTGTGGGGAACAGTGTTTGGTGACATACTTTTTTGTAGTAAGCTCTAATCAATTCTGGGGCAGAGCCGGGTTCGGTAACATCGCCGATCTCAAACTGATCCTTGAGGTCCTCGGGTGTTATTTCTTCGTCACTGAAACAGGAAATGATCATTGCAGCACAGGCAATGAAGCACTCATTG
Source organism: uncultured Coriobacteriaceae bacterium (assembly GCA_964558235.1). Taxonomy (GTDB): domain Bacteria; phylum Actinomycetota; class Coriobacteriia; order Coriobacteriales; family CADBOM01; genus CAZLCK01. The sequence continues at coordinate 6,274 of CAZLCK010000056.1, read as the reverse complement.
CTTCCCTCTGGCTGCTGGTAATGTTTGAAACCTTCGATTGTGGACAAGCGTTGCCACTTTCGGCACATATAGCACCACTCCTTATTTTGTTTATCGGTGCGGCACTGCAAAAGATACAGGCAAAAGAAGGCCAAGAATACTTGCTGCACAAGCACCGAATATTTATCGTGTGAGGAAGCTTCCTTGTTACCGAGCATGCACCAATTGTTTTTTTTTTTGTCAAGTAAAAAGCTATCCAGTGGTAAGTTGCCAATGGTCACCGTTGGATAAGCATGCGTTTTGTTGCTAACAGGAGGTTTGTGTTGGTGGGTAGGAAGAGTCGCAATTTTTCTAAGCTTCTTCTTTTTCGTAAGAAGTCAACTCAGCGAGAAAACCTTTTTGATCAAGGGCTTCTACAATCTCATCCAACACTTCTTGTGATTCAGCACTAATATGATGGAAGTGATAGCCATTGGTAACAGCTGAAAGGGGGCTCGAAACACCATTTTCGAGGTTCTTCATAAACTTACTAACATCTCTACGATTTTTGATCTTTAGCGGCGCCTCTAACTTTGCGTACGTTCTGTGATTTACCAAGACATCCTCAACGCAGCCTCCCAAATCAACAATCAGGTTGAGCTCTTCTTCAGTACGCTCAAAATCATGTCGTACCTTTATCAATCTACAAGGATTAGCATTTGAGCTATTCAGAAGATATCCACGGTTGGTAGAGATGATCTCATAACCTGAAGTGCGAAGTAATGCAATATCCTGGACGATAACCTGTCTGCTAACCCCCAACTTTTCACCCAAAGCAGTTCCAGATAATGCAGATTTGCTTTCCTGAAGTGCTTTGATTATTTCTGTGCGACGCGAAGAGTTTGTCATAAAAACATCCATTTTCTGTCTAATTCTTTGTTTTATCAGTGTCTGTCTCGCTTATATCGTATAGAGGCGTTCCCTTTGTTTCTATCCCAAAAACTGCAATTACTATTGCTACTATCGCAAACGCTGAGGCTAACATAATGAAAACCACTGTAAAACCAAGGCTTTCCCCAAATGAAGAATAGACTAAAGGCACGATAAAAGGAGCAACGAATGCGCCTATGCGACCAAAGCAAGCCGCCCAACCCGTACCCGATCCGCGTACATCAGTCGGATATACCTCTGGTGTGTAGGAATACACGCATCCCCAAGCACCTAGTGCAAAGAAATACAGCAAGCAACCTGTTATCAGTATTTCTGTTTCCGATCCTGCATGGCCAAACAACCATGCAGCAAATGCTGTGCCTGCAAAATATGTAATAAGAACTTTCTTCCTTCCAATTCGCTCGATGAGCCAAGCTGCACTAAAATAGCCGGGAAGTTGCGCCACACACATGACTACAGTAAAGCCAAAGCTACTCACCAAAGAAAATCCCTGAGCCACTAATAAGCTTGGGGTCCATAAAACAAAACCGTAGTATCCAAAATTTATTCCAAACCAAATAACCCACAAAACCAAAGTAGCGCGCAGATTTCTTTTCGACCATAACTGGGTAAAAGATTTCCATGCAGAAGTTTTGATAGCACTAAGGTGTGTTTTCTGGTCATCAGGAACAACAATGCCTACTGATGCTTCCATCTTGCTAACAATCTCATCTGCTTGTTGATGTTTACCAACTAAATCAAGATATCTTGGAGATTCTGGAACCATAAAACGAAGTACTGCAGCAAAAAGCGCTGGGAAGGCACCTACCAAAAAGGCTATGCGCCAACCATACGTTGGAATAAGTAAGTAGGCAACTAAAGCTGAAATAATCCAACCCCAAGCCCAAAAACTTTCTAATAAAATTACGTTTCTGCCACGATATTTAATAGGCGAAAATTCGCTTACCAGTGTTGAAGCCGCCGGCAATTCTCCGCCAAGACCAAGGCCAGTAACAAAACGGCAAATTACCAGCATAGGAAAATCAACGGAAACACCGCATAGAAAACTTCCCAAACTAAACATGAGAAGCGTAACCATAATAACTAGACGGCGTCCCCATTTGTCCGATGCTATACCCGAAAACGCTGCACCAATAATCATGCCAAAGGTACCTGCACTTGCTAGCATACTCTGATCAAGAGGGGATAAAGCCCAATCGCTTCCTACTGCCGCTAAAACTCCCGAAACCATGCCCTGATCCATAGCATCAAAGAGCCAGCCTATACCGACTATCAACAAAATCTTGCGCATAGCAGATGTCATCGGAAGTCGTTCAAGTCTTTGTGAAATATTCATTATGTTTCGATTGTCCAATCTATGTTTATTCTTTTTATTTTCAAAAGGATTTAACAACTGTAAGACCAAACAACCATATCATTGTATATTCATATGTCAAGACAGATGAATTGATATTTAATTGTTAAATAATGCTTTTATGAAGACCTAGCCGTATGCATCCCATACGATGTTGTATCTCTTAAGTTCTGTTACACTTGTCGCAATGCAATGCATTTGCATTGCGAAGTACCCAACATGGAAAAGGCTGATAACTTACAATGGCAGATCGCCCAAAAATTGCAGTTCTCATACCGTGCTACAACGAAGCAATTACTGTTGGCAAGGTCGTCGATGATTTTCATAAAGAGATTCCAGAGGCCACAGTATATGTATATGACAACAATTCTACGGATAACACTGCTGCTATAGCTCGTGAGCATGGCGCCGTAGTTCGCTTGGAACCAAGACAGGGCAAGGGCAATGTTGTTCGTCAGATGTTACGTGATATTGATGCAGATGCTTACATTCTAGTAGACGGTGATGATACATACCCTGCTGATGCTGCTAGAGATCTACTCGCTCCTATTTTGAACGGTACCGCTGATCATGTTGTGGGAGATCGTCTCTCAAACGGAACATATGGTGAGGAAAATACCCGTGCATTTCATGGGTTTGGGAACAATTTGGTTCGCAGGCTAATTAAGATTCTTTATGGTTTTGAGTTTTCTGATGTTATGACAGGCTACAGGGCTTTTAGTCGACAATTTGCTCAAACATGCCCTATACTTTCTCCAGGTTTTGAGCTTGAAACCGAGCTTTCGATTCATGCGGTAGACAAGGGATATAGAATTGTGCAAGTGCCTATTGTTTATCGTGATCGCCCAGAAGGCTCCGTGTCTAAACTCAACACAGTGTCTGATGGTACAAAAGTGTTAAGCATGATTTTCTCGCTTTTTAAAGAATACAAACCATTGGGTTTTTTCTCTATTCTTGCACTTATTGCCTTAAGTATTGCTCTTGCACTTGGTATCCCTGTGATTGCGGAATATCTTTACACTGGATTAGTTCCACGTTTCCCAACAGCTATTCTTGCCGTTGCATTTGCTGGTTTAGCAGCGCTCATGCTGGTCTGCGGTTTGATTCTCGATACAGTGGTTAAAGGAAATCGCCGCGAATGGGAATTGCATGCAATTGAAGTATGGCGAGCAGATGGCCAAAAACAAGCCAATAACATGAGCATTGAAGAGTAAACGAATATAACTTCGGCTATTAAACGCAGCGTTCGTTCGCTAGTGAAATAAGCTGTCTTCTTTTCTAACCACTTCTTTGTTTCAGCCTTTGCCGACATTCCAGAAGGTGAATTACTATGGTGTAAGAGGTGGAGTTAGAAGAAGAGGTTGTGGATATGGATACGTGGACATCAAAAGTAAAGGGCAGACTTGGCTTTGGCTGTATGAGATTCCCTAAGAAGGAAGGTTCTATCGACCTGTACGAGACATCTCGCATGATTGATCTCTTTCTTGAAGCAGGTTTTAACTATTTTGATACTGCGCGTCCTTATCTTGATGGCATGAGCGAGACGACTCTTCGTGAGTGTCTCGTTAAGAGACATCCACGTGAGAGCTTTTTTGTGACAGACAAGCTTTCTACTATGACATGGGATAACGAGGATGAGATCGATTCTGTCCTTGATTCTGAGCTTATATCTCTAGGAGTCGACCATATGGATATGCTGCTCATGCATGCCCAAAACGTCGCCACCTATGAGAAATACCAACGCCATCATGCTTACGAGCATGCAGCAGCTTTCAAGGCTGCAGGCAAGACCTGTCATGTGGGTATCTCTTTTCACGACTCTCCTGAAGTTTTAGAGCGCATTCTGGACGATCACCCCGAGATTGAGGCCGTGCAGATTCAATTCAACTATGCTGATATGCACAATGGTGCGGTAAAGTCACTCGGTTGCTACGAGGTATGCGAAAGACGCGGAATTCCTGCCATCGTTATGGGTCCTGTAAAGGGCGGCAACTTGGTCGAATTGCCTGCTGAGGCACAAGCGATTATAGATAAAATTCCTAATCCTGAAGATCTTTCTAATGCTGGACTAGCTCTACGTTTTGCCGCTAGCTTTTCGAACAACAGGGTGATCCTATCTGGTATGAGTGATCTTAACCAACTGCAGGACAATATTCGTTCGATGATCGATCCTGTCCCCTTAACAGCCGAACAGATGGCAACTCTTGAGAAGGTTCATGACATCTTTAATGAGTTGGGCATGATCGAATGCACTTCATGTCATTACTGTACGCCAGGATGCCCTCAGCAGATTATGATTCCTGAGATGTTGGGAGTTCTTAATACCAAGCGTGTGTTTGGCGGATGGAATCCTGGGTGGTATTACGATAACTCTCTTATTGGAAGCGGGCATGGACGAGCATCGGATTGTACAGAGTGCGGGCTTTGTGAGAAGGCATGTCCTCAAAAGCTTTCCATCCGAGATCTGCTCAAAGAAGTATGCAAAGAATTCGACTAACAGTTTTTAGTTTTTCAATGGTTTGTATTGGTTTTTGGCTTCACAGATGAAAAAAATGCTACCGTATTCGTATTTCAGAAATCAAGCAAACAAAAATGATAGATAATGTCGGAGCTGATACGTACGCAGACTTAAACCACGGGCGCTTGCTATAACACGGGCGTCTTGTTGGATAGGATTTATATGATTGGCTTTAATTCCTCTGCCAAGGTGGTAATAATTCTTTTCATCTTGGTGGGAATTTATGTGTTTTTAAAAGTACGCGGTAAGCGACTTCGTAATATTTTAGAACAGCGTTTTCCTTATATGAATATTATCTATTCTGTCCTGTTCTACGCTGTTGTTATACTGTGCATCCCAACGGGTTTTTTTCTGATTGAGATTCCTTACAACTATAGTTTGCTAGAGATGGAAGCATACTACATCTGTTTAGGACTCGCTCTTACAGCAGTATTGTTTTTGCTCTTTTTTTTCGCGGGGCAGCGCACTAAGTTGTCATTAGGTTTTTATCTTGGAGCCTGCTTTATCATTGGTGTTGTAAATCATTTTGTGACAGAATTTAAGGGTCAACCTCTCTTTCCTTCCGATGTTCTTTCCTTCCAGACTGCTGCTGAAGTAAGCAGCTTATATGTGTATACCATCGGCGATAGAATCCTTATACCTCTTGCGGTATGTTTCTTTTTCGCATGCGTGCTCGCGTGCCTTCCTCGTAGAAAAGTCACGCGTGTCTCAGTCGCTTGTAACTGCACCGTTGCCGTTTTGGTGGCGGTCTGCTTTTCCGTATGGTTTTCTAATACCGATATCGAAGAGCGATATAACTGTACCGTCAATTCGTGGTACAGCTTAGAGTCTTATTGGAGCCAAGGGATGCTCTTATGCTTCTTACAGCTCACTCAGCAGTTAACTCCAGAAGTTCCGGAAGATTATTCCAGCGATACGGCTTTAGAGTTGCGCTCTAGTGCTTTAAGTACGACAGAGGAGACAAGTGAGATTTCTGATGAAACACAGCTTCCTTCGGTCGTAGTTATCATGAACGAGACCTTCTCAGATCTCTCAATCTATTCAGCCCTTGAAGACTCTTATGAAGGATTGGTTTATTTTGATGAAATTGCATCTGAGGCATTGGTCTCCGGAAATGCGTATGTGTCGAGTCTGGGAGGCGGCACGTGCAATAGCGAATTCGAATTTCTCACCGGTTCTTCTATTGGATTTTTGGGTTTGGGCTCCTGCCCTTACATGCTCTACAATTTTGATAAAGCAGACAATTTAGTAGCGTACATGAGCTATTTAGGGTATGAAACTACGGCTATTCACCCAAATGCTGCCTCTAATTACCGCCGTGATATCGTGTATGCACAATTAGGTTTCGATCAGTTTATTGATATTTCCGGCTTTGAAGATGCAGAAACACGTCGCGATTTAGTAACAGATGCAGAAACATATGATCTGGTATTAGAGATACTTACAGAAAGTGAAGAGCCGCAGTTTATCTTCAATGTGACCATAGCCAATCA
>CAZLCK010000055.1:2692-9664 GCA_964558235.1 uncultured Coriobacteriaceae bacterium | reverse complement strand
TTTCGTTTTGACAAAATCATCACCCTGGATTTAAAGGCAAGAAAATGGGGTATTGATCTGCATCAATACCCCAAACCGGAGACACTTTTGTTCTGCAAGCCCGTTTTTGCTTTATTAGATCTAAGTGTTTTATTAAATCTAAGCGCTAGACCTACTTAGAGGATAAAAGCTACCCTAAAACCCAGAGGTTTTCTAAAAGCTTCCCATGCTTTTCTCATGTTTCTCATAGATTAAAAGGTGTCGGTCTTTGCAAGGTTCATGAGCTGCTCATAATATTGGACAGTTGCATCTTTTAGATGGAAAGCTCCAAATTCGTTGCCAGTCTCTTCATTGTAGATTGTGCGGAGGAATGGGGCAGAATCTAGACACTTTTCAATAAGAGCTTCATCTTTATCTATAACAGCAGTTCCAGAGATGCGAATCCAATCAGCACCTTTACAGCCAACTATTTGGACAGCTGGATTAGCCTCGATCTGCTTATAGACATCTTTGAACGTTCCAACGCCAAAGTACTCAATATCATTATCCATCAAATGAAAACCTACAGGTCTGCAAGCAGGCTTTCCGTCATCGATGGTAACTAGATAAAAAGTTCCACTTGCTTTGTTGCATTCATCAAGAAAATCGTGCATATCTTGTTGGACAGACATTGGCTCTCCTTTCTGCTTAGTATTAAAGGATTTTCTATCGCGATTTATATATTAATTGATATTGAATGGTTTTAGTTTGCTAAATAGCCTTTTCAATCTTCGTATTATTCAGTCAGTCCTAAATCTGGGTAACTTCTTGAACTTGTCCACACCCTTTAGTGTTGCGTGGAGTTTGAACAGTTTAGGGTCCTAAATCTGACAGATTGGGACTTGCCGCTCTTTCAGAGGAAAGTGTAGGAAGCTTGGAACCCTAAATGGTGTATTATCAGCGGCAGGCATTTTTGATAATAGAGAGAGGAATTATTCGATTTTTACTATCGAATCAAGCTATGTATCAGGTACTAGATAAGGTTAAGCGTCCTGCAAAATGGCATTTAAAATCTATGTATTTGCGGATAATCTTGGCGATTATGCCCGTTCTATTAAATATTTTTGCGCGTTTATCAAAAAAGACCAAAGACGAGATGAACTATTTATTCGATGACTGTACGTTCGAAATAAAAGTTCTAAACACTAATCTCTGTATTATCTGCAGCATTGTTGCTCATAGGTCCTTCAAAAAGATATCTCCTAAGCAAATTGCTACTGACGTTGAAGGCGGCAGTGGTCTTGCAACTAGGCAATTTGACGTAAAGACAATTGATTATGTAATCACTTTTAGATCTGTTGACTACGCTTTTCATGTATTTAGTGGTGGATGCACCCTGCCTCAAGCACTCGCACAACGCGCCTTTGCCACGCGTGGACCAAATGATGCGGGAGTTTCACTCACCTATATATTTAGCGAGATTTTAGGTTTTGCTTTTGGATGGCGCAAGGCTTATAGAAGCATTGTTAAGCTAAAGAGCTAATAGCAGGAGAATTTGATGTCATTTTCATCATTTGAATTTCAATGTCGTACAAAGATCGTTTGCGGAAAGTATTCTTTGGGGAAGCTGCCCGAAGAATTGCAATTACATAATGTAAAACACCCTATGGTTGTGACCGACCAAGGACTCATAAAAGCAGGTGTTGCTGAAAAACTTACTACCGAGCTCGATGCTGCTGGAATTTGCTATGAGATATTTGATCAGGTTCCACCAGATTCTTCTCTCGAGATTGTTGGCGAGTTAGCACGTCTCTATCAAGAAAAATCATGTGATGGCTTCATTGCAGTTGGCGGTGGATCGGTTATTGATACAACAAAGGGAGCATCTGCCTCGCTTTCTTATGAGGGAGTGGATTTTGCAACTCTTCAGGGATCTGAGATTCTCACGCGTGATCTTCCTCCTCTTATCGCTGTTCCAACAACGGCCGGGACTGGAAGTGAGGTTACGATCGTAGCGGTTGTTGCCGATACAGCCAAGCGCGCAAAACTTTCATATACTTCCTACAAACTCGTGCCTCATGTCGCGATTTTAGACCCTGCTTTGACATCTTCGCTTCCTCCAAAGCTAACTTCAACAACCGGAATAGACGCTTTAACGCATGCGATTGAGGCCTATCTTTCTGTTCAGAAAAACCCTGTGTCAGACGCATTTGCAGTTAAGGCAATCGAGTTAATTTCGAAAAACTTGCTTATAGCGTGCGCAGACGGAAGCGATAAAGAAGCGAGATCCAATCTAGCACTTGCTTCTTTGATGGCAGGTGCAGCATTTTCAAACGCAATGGTGGGAGTGGTTCATGCAATTGGCCACTCTTTAGGTGGACTATGTCATGTTCCTCATGGTCAAGCAATGATGATTTTGTTGCCGCATTGTGTAAAGTGGAACATCGAACATGGCGTAAATAGCGGTAAGTATAGCGAGCTTTTGCGCTATCTTGATCATGATCGTTCAGTTGAGATGGCGATGTGCTCTAAAGCTGAGCGTGACAATGAATTTTGCAATATTTTATTCGAGCTAAACAAGACAATTCATGATAAATATGGTGTTGCAATCATGCTTTCTGAGGTTGGAGTGACAAAAGATCAGCTAGAGATTGTTGCTAAGCAAGCTCGCTATGATGGCTCTGCTCTATATAACACCGTTGAGGTTAGCATTCAAAACGCTCTAGAGATTTTGGAGGCTGCGTTTTAGAAGTTAAAGTAGTGCATTTTCTGTGTTAATCGTGATAAGAATTCATGATAACCGGCATCTTGGAGATGTAAACGGAAAAGTTTCAATTGATAAACGATATACTTAGGTCTCGTGTTTACTTGGAGTAGACCACTTTTAGTGGTAGTAAATAAAACAACAAGGAGGGGCGCAAACTTACGCCAGATTAAAATGCCAAAAGATGACAAAAATTCAAAAACTTCTAGCTATTCGAATCAAAATAACGATCTAACAGAGGTAAGGCCTGCAAATGTAAGGTCTGCTGGAGCTCATATAAAAAAGACTTCGTCGAGCAATTCTAGATCTGATGGTAGTTCTAGAAAGGACGGAAAGTCGGAGTACGGACGTGGCCAGTATGGTCGTGGCAAGGGTAAGAAAAAAAAGAAGATGAGTCGCCGTAAAAAAGCTGTCGTTATCGTTGTCTCTGTTCTACTTGGTATTTTGGCAGCTGCAGGAATTGCTTTGGCAATTTGGATTAATAGTCTTAACGCCTCAATGGGATTTGATGATTCCTCAGAGCTTGACGCGCTCTTGGGGGTTTTAGCTGAAGAGCAGGATGACTCAACATTTTACATGTTAATCGTAGGTAGCGATGCTCGAGAGGATGAAGCAAGCCGTTCCGACGTAACGATGCTTGCACGCGTTGACCCGAACAACAAGACGGTGTCGTTGATTTCGATCCCGCGTGACACCATGGTTACCATCGATGGGTATGGAACTCAAAAGATCAATGCTGCATATGCTTATGGTGGAGCAGCTGGTGCAGTTGAGTGTGTCTCTGAGTTTGCTGGTGTTGCAATCAGTCACTATGTTGAGGTGCACTTCGATGAGTTAGAAGAGGTAGTTGACGCCCTTGGGGGAATTACCGTAGATGTTCCTGAGAGTTTCTCAGGCGGTAATAGTGGACTGTCATTAGAGGCTGGAGAGCAGGTGCTTACCGGCGAGCAGGCCTTGGCACTTGCTCGTGAGCGTTATAGCGTAACTGGTGGTGACTTTGGTCGTGCACAAGCTCAGCGCCTAATCGTTGAGGCTATTATCAACAAAGTCTTGGAAACTCCAGTGTTAGAGCTACCAAGTGTTATTAGTCAGCTTGCCTCAAGCGTTACAACCGATCTGTCTGTAACCGACCTTATTGGGCTTGCGCAAAAGTTTATGGGTGGAGATATCACGATTTATTCAGCAGCATGTCCAAGCTACACATATAACGTGGACGGTGTTAGTTATGTTGCAACTATGTTCGATGAGTGGGCAGATATGATGAAGCGTGTTGATGCTGGTCTAGATCCAACTGACACAACGGTTGAAATACCAGAACCGCAGGCTAGTAGTACGACTTTGGGAGCTGCAACAAACTCTCCTGCACCAAAGGATTATGAAGCTCTAGCTGCAAATGCTCTTACAACAGATGATGTGGCTTCAACGGAGTGAATTTGGACTTTAAAAAAAGATATGAAATCTGGTTTGACCGCGCAGATGAAAGTTTGCGCGGCGAACTAGAGGCTATTGCAGATGACAAACTGGCTATCCAAGATGCTTTTTATCGTGATTTAGAGTTTGGCACTGCAGGTTTGCGCGGAATTGTGGGCGCAGGTTCAAATCGAATGAACATCCACACAGTTGCGCGAGCCACCCAGGGCTTTGCCAATTATTTAAATGAGTGTCGTCCTATCAATCCAATTAAATCTGATCTTTGCTCGCTTGAAAAAACTAAGCGTCCAGCTCCTACAGTTGCAATTTGTAGAGATAGCCGTCGCATGGGTGAGGAGTTTGTAAAGATTGCTGCAGGCGTTTTGGCTGCTAATGGCATTAAATCCTTTATCTTTCCTCGAGTTGAGCCCACCCCTGCACTCTCCTTTGCAGTTAGGGATCTGGGATGTTCTGGAGGAATTAATATCACAGCAAGCCATAACCCAGCTGAATATAACGGATACAAGGTTTATGGGCCAGATGGGTGTCAAATCACAACTGAGGCTGCCAAAGCGATTCAAAGCTCAATTGACGATGTAGATATTTTTGACGATATCAAGATTATGGATTTCACAGAGGCTCTAGATAATGGTTGGGCTGTGTGGATCGATGAGAAAGTTCTAGATAATTATATCGAGGCTGTCTACGCTCAGTCCCTCGAAGTTCCCGGTAGTAAAGAGAGTCTGACTCCATTATCTATAGTCTACACACCTTTGAATGGCACTGGCCTAGAGTGCGTTTCTAGGATTTTAAAGCGTATTGGCATTGAGGATTTCTCTGTTGTCGTTGAGCAGGCGATGCCTAATGGTGAATTTCCAACCTGTCCTTATCCAAACCCTGAATCTCACGATGCGCTTGAACGAGGGCTTGCTCTTTGCGAAAGTGTGCGTCCAGATATTTTGATTGCGACCGACCCCGATGCTGATCGTGTTGGTGTTGCTGTAAAACATGGCGATGAGTATTGCTTGATCTCCGGTAATGATATGGGCGTTTTGATGCTCGACTATATCTGTCAGATGCGCAAAGCAAAAGGGGAGGATCTTTCTAAAGAGGTAGTTGTTACAACCATCGTTTCTACAACCATGGTTGATGAGCTTGCAAGTGATTTTGGCTTTGAGCTAAGGCGTACGCTCACAGGTTTTAAATATATTGGCGAGCAGATCTTAAATCTGGAACTTCAAGGTGAGCAGGCAAGGTTTATTTTTGGTTTTGAAGAGAGCTACGGGTATATGTCAGGCTCTCATGTGCGAGACAAAGATGCTATCAATGCCACGATGATAATCTGTCAGATGGCTAGGTGGCATAAGTCTTTTGGCAATGATTTAATTGACGCTTTGCATCAACTTCATGAGCGCTACGGCTATTTTATGAATCGCACTATAAATGTTGAATACCCAGGTGCTGAGGGCGAAGCTAAGATGTCTTCGATCATGGATTCGTTACGATCTGGTGGTGGACCAAAGATAGTTGGCGGCCTTGAGGTTGTAGATGTTATTGACTATGAACCCGGTGCTGCTATGCCTGTTGTGAATTTGGGTGATGATGTAGCTCAGAATTTACCATCAGCAAATGTTGTCGAATTTATTTTAAGCAGCGGTTGCAAGATGATCGTCAGACCGAGTGGGACAGAACCAAAGATTAAAGCATATCTGTTTGCAAAGGCAACGGATCAAAAGGGTTCTGAAGAACTTCTTGATTTGATGGAAAGCTCTGCACACGAGATTTTGGGATCAAGTTAAGTTTTGAAGATTAAGTTAAGCTTAAGGCAGGACGGCGTGCAGAGCGGCGTGTAGAAGCAAAAGTAACATGTTTGTAGAACGAAAAACTTTTGCTCGAAACTTTTTGCTTTTCACCTGTTTAAACTCAAAATAATTCAAAAATTATAGAGAGGAGATCTTTATGCCAATTATTCATTCAATTTTAGAGACTATTGGAAAGACTCCTTTAATCGAACTGCATAAAATGCAACAATACGCCGGGGTATCTTCGCGCATTTTAGCAAAACTTGAGTATTTAAACCCCGCTGGAAGCATCAAGGATAGAGTTGCACTCGCTATGGTTGAGGATGCAGAAAAGTCTGGACGTATCCAGTCCGACACTACCTTGATCGAGCCAACTAGCGGTAATACCGGAATCGGGTTGGCTATGGTTGCGGCTTCGAAAGGTTATCGTGCGATTATTGTGATGCCAGATACGATGAGCGTAGAGCGTCGCAGGTTTATGAGTGCATATGGTGCAGAACTCGTTTTGACAGATGGAACTAAGGGTATGGCTGGCGCAATCGAGCAGGCCGATAAGCTTGCCAAAGAGATCGGCAATGCCGTTGTTATGGGGCAATTTAGCAATCCAAGCAATCCTGCGATTCATGAGAAAACAACAGGGCCAGAGATCTGGCAGGACTGTGATGGTAATATCGACATCTTAGTTTGCGGAATTGGAACTGGCGGAACAATTTCTGGTGTTGGAAGATTTCTAAAATCTCAAAATCCCGATATTAAAGTTATAGGTGTTGAACCCGCATCTTCTCCGGTTATAACTGAAGGCAGAGCTGGATCGCATAGAATTGAAGGAATCGGCGCTAATTTTATCCCAGATAATTTGGATTTAAGTGTTGTCGATAAAGTTATTACAATCAAAAATGATGAGGCCTTTGAATATGGTGCAAAAGTTGCTAAGGCTGAAGGATTTTTGGTTGGAATTTCATCTGGAGCGGCAGTTTGTGCTGCTCTAAAAGTTGCAAAAGATCTGCAAAATAAAGGCAAAACCATAGTGGTGATTTT
>CAZLCK010000055.1:0-2592 GCA_964558235.1 uncultured Coriobacteriaceae bacterium | reverse complement strand
TTTTAGCGATCAAATCCTACTTAAAGAACTCTGGCATCTCCTCAGAGCATTCACTAATTGCCTTCGAGATCGACTCGTAGATTCCATCATAAACGCTCATTGGCAAGCCTTGTGTTAAGCAAGGAATGAAGAAGTTAGGTCCACATTGCTTGCAGATGTCAACTACATAGCTCTTGAGGAACTCATCGGTCCAATCTTCCTTCTCAACATCAGCACCGTCAAGTCCGCCCATGAAGGTGATCTTTTCACCATACTTTTTGATGAGCTCAGGAATATCGTTGGAGCTCATGACACCCTGCCAAACATTAATACCCATATCGATCATGTAAGGAACAAGGGTAGCGCCATAGGAGTCGGAGTGATGGACAACAATCTCAGTACCATTCTCATGCCAACGGCTGTATAGGGTTTTCCATGCATCTAGGAAGAATTCTTCGAACATCTCTGGCGAGAGGAATGTGGAGGTACGGCTTCCCCAGTCATCATGACTAAGTACTGCGTCTGGATGAACATGAGCACAGATGTCATCGCAAAGCTCGATCTCCCAATCGAGGATGTACTTGATGAGTTCTTTGACCTCATCTGGATTCTCATAGAAAGCACACATTGCATTAGTCATCTCACCAAGATAGTGGATTAGCTCGAAGATTCCTGGTGCGATAAATGCTGCAGCATAGATTTGATCGCGAGGAATCTGCTCAGCTTGTGCGATGAATGGCTCCCATTCGGCATCGCTGTAAGAAGCTTTAGGTGCTTTAACATAGTCTTTCCAGTCATCAAAGTCTTGGATGCAGATCTTGTCTGGAGTGTGAACTGGGAATGCTCCTGGTTGGTCAGCACGGAAGGATAGAGTATATCCCCAAGGCATCTTCTTGTCTGGACCGCCTTTCTCAGGAGGCATGCAATCTATGTTGCTAGGACCAAAAACAAATCCCATAAACTCGTACTGATTGACAAATCTTTCAGGACGTCCTCCGGGCTTGATCGCCTCTAGAAAGTTCTGCTTAGGCGTCAGCATATGTGTACCCCTTTCTAAGTACAAGCAAAATAAATGCTTAAGTAAACACTACAAATTACTTGTATTTGGTTTAAGCTGAGCGTTTTTTTGCTTTGACAACATCGTCCCTACGATGATATCAAAGAAAAGTATTTAAATATTTTTTAATTTAATATGGTTCAAGAAACCTTAACGTGTAAATGTAGCGCGAAACTGTCCCGCAACTTTCCGAAACTTTCCGTACTCGCTGCAGCACCAACTACAAACCTTGCAGACTTAACGCATACATTCGAAACTTCACCCACTTACCCTGCACCCCAGGGGTAAGGACAAGTTCGAGAAGTCACCCGCCAATACATTATCGAATTGTTCTGAAAAGTGCGGTAACTTTTCCGATAATAATCGCATCTCTTGTGTAAATTGGATTCATTGTGGGGTTTTGAGGCTGCAGCCTAATGCAATCTGGCTCTTGGAAAAACGTCTTAACTGTGGCCTCTCCATCTATCATGGCAACTACAATATCGCCATTGTTAGCAGCATTTTGCTCTTTGACTACTACGATGTCTCCATCAAATATGCCGGCTTCAATCATTGATTCTCCGCGAACTGTAAGCAGAAATGAACTTGAGTCTCCGACAATTTGCGTTGGAAGTCCAATAGTCTCTTCAATATTCTCTTCAGCTAAAATGGGAACACCTGCCGCAACTTGTCCGACCAGCGGTAGAGCAACCATATTTTGAGATGCACGTTCAAAATCATCAAGCTCTATGGTGTTTGACTCATCGAAGAGCACAGTATCATCAATCATATTTGGGTTGATAGTCATGGCACGAGCAGACGAACCATTTCTCGTGATATAACCCTTTTTTTCAAGTGCTGTTAGGTGTGCATGGACAGATGAAGACGAGCTGAGGCCAATAGCATCACCAATTTCGCGCACACTAGGTGGAAAGCCCTGCTCGCGAGTAGTCATTCGTATGAAATCTAATATTTGGCGTTGCCTTGCAGTTAGTTCGGTTTTGACCATTTGGCCCACCTCCATTTCTTGCACAGCATCGAGTATACATGGCAATTAAAAAAATATCAAACAAGTGTTCGATTTTGTATTGACTCGAACAAAAGTTCGGGATATATTTAATACACATCAAACAAATGTTCGAAATTATTGAAATAACAATACTGTAAATACTGATTTTGCTGACTTCGGATTAGTTTGAGATCTAGGAGTTTAAGGGTTTTTGTCCGCTCCGTTGTGTAAAAAGTTAACGACGAGGACAGCGCGACGGATTTAAGGAGGACAAGGTGATAGATAGAAACTACGCTCTAGCACTTGAGCCATCAAAAAGGTCGGTGGCTTATGGCAAGATTTCTCATGCTGCTAAAGTAAGAGAAGGGTTTGTGAAAGAGGTGAAAGACTTTTCCTTCTATGCTGCGCATAGGGTTATAACGATGCCAGAAGTTGTCAATCTTCGCGAAGGAACTACTAGAGGTCAAAAGATTATAGGTATTAGCAAGAGGGAAAAAGTTATTACAACGATGATCGCTGTTGGATGTTTTGCAGCTATGGCTTTTGTTGCATTTATTGTCATATAGCC
>CAZLCK010000054.1:0-9782 GCA_964558235.1 uncultured Coriobacteriaceae bacterium | reverse complement strand
CGAGCAGTAAAGCTCCTTAACCCTTAATCTCTATTGATTCTTTTGCCATGCTCGGACACTACTGCGAAAAAATGGAGCACCAGACTGTGCCCGATGCCCCTTAGTGTTTTGCTTATCTCTGATGAGCCTTGTCTATTCCCTAATGTTTGTTAGGCTTACCTAGGCTAGATAGCCTTAATCCTTACCCTTTTAGCATGTATCACGCTTTCTTAACGCAAAGGCAACACCTGTTGTTATAACACCAGCCCCAAGTGCTACAGATACGATTGTAAGCGGTGAGCCTATACTATCTCCTGTCTTAGGAAGGATGTCGTTCTTGAGTTCTAGCGAACGTTGCAACACCCCACAAGAAAGGGGTGTTTTAATATGGGTTATGAATTTGATGGGGTCGTATATGACAAGCAAAAAGATATGCAGCAAGCGAGACATTTAATTGACTTTTAGTGTCACATCGTATTTAGCTGTGATAGCATTTAAAAAAGTTACGAGTCATACACTAGATTTTGGAGAATTTTGATGGCGCAAAGCACCTTGGATAGCATTTCTGACAAAGTTGATAAAACCTCTATCACTCGCTATAAGCGCAGGTTAGATGCCAAGTATCCTATTCGAGAGCGCGATTTAAGATTCCCAGGACGCTCAACTCTTTTAGGTTGCATTTGGACCAAATTCGCAATTGTTTTAGTAACAACAGCTTTCTTGATAATGCATTCGATGGGACTAGATGGATATGACGCGATCGAAGAGCCGCTAGCAACCAGCATGATTTTGACCGACCTAGCAGTTGGATGGGCAATCTATGCGATCGTCTCAGTCTTTACATATTTCTATATACGCATTAAAAATCCAATAATAGCGATTCTTCTCTTTGGAGGTTGCTGCGTTGTAACAGTAGCCGCATTTTTAATTTGGGCCGCAATAGCACCAACTGGAGGTTTTTTTGTGATCTCGATTTTGATAATCTTGATTAGCTTAATTCCTTTTCTCACAGACATCTGGGGGCTTCTCACCTACGATAAAAAGGTTCGTGAAGGAAAAATTCTTTAAGCGGATCTACCCCTTTTTCAGGCCTGTATAAAGCCGCCATGTCCCGTGCGAAAATTAGGGTTATAGGGCACAAGAAGTCTATAAGCCAAAAAATTACTTGCCCTCTTGTTCATCTATCATCGACTGCAGCTGTTTAAGCTCCTTCATCGAAAATCCCCCGCCTGCAAGACCGCCACCGATCATCTGTCCCATTCCTCGCATAGAACGTTTTGAAGATCTGCGCTGCGATTTTCTGCTCTTGCCCTTACCTCCCTTTGTAGGACGCTTTTTTGAGCCAATTCCCTCCATGCCTTGCATCTTTTTCATAAGTTTTTTGGTCTCATTAAAACGAGCAACTAACTGGTTGACTTCTGTGACGCTAACACCAGCACCTTTTGCAATTCTTGCACGGCGCGAACCATTTAACAGAGCAGGCTTTTTTCTCTCCTCTAAAGTCATAGAGTTAACTATTACCTCTGCTCTATCAAAAATATCCTCTTGAACAGCACCCGAGGCTAAGGCCTTGTCTCCTCCCGGAAGTGCTTGTAAAAGCTTTCCAGCACCACCAAGCTTTTTGAGCTGACGATTCACCATAATAAAATCATCTAACGAAAGCTCTGCACGAGCGAGTCTCTCAGCCTCTTCCTGCTCAATCTCCTCAACTGCAGCCAGCTGTGCTTTTTCGATAATGGATATCATATCCCCCATGCCCAAAATGCGCTTGGCCATTCTGTCTGGGTGAAATTCCTCTAGTGAATCGGGCTTTTCGCCATCAGAGATAAACTTGATCGGCTTGCCAGTGACTTCTCTAACCGAAAGCGCAGCACCACCACGAGCATCGCCGTCCATCTTGGACATGATGACGCCATCAAAATCAACGCGCTCAGCAAAGGCACTGACAACATTGGTAGCATCCTGACCAGTCATCGCATCGACGACCATAAATAGTTGATCTGGCTGTACAGCTTCTTTAATCGAAACTGCCTCGTTCATCATCTCTTCATCAACATGCAGACGGCCAGCAGTGTCGATAATCACAATATCGCGCATTAAATCTTTAGCCTCTTTGAGAGAATCGCGCGCTATTTGCACCGGATCTTTGCCATCTCCCCTAAAGACCTTGACATCGATTTCGTTTCCCAAAGTCTCTAGCTGATCAGCAGCAGCCGGTCTGTAAACATCGCAGGCAACCAAAAGTGGCATATGGTTACGCTGCTTAAACCAATATGCAAGCTTAGCCGCTGCGGTAGTTTTACCACTACCTTGCAAACCCACCAACATAATGATATTGGGCATCTTTTGAGGCAAAACCATCTTGGAATCATCTGATCCCAAAAGATTGGTAAGCTCTTGTAAAACCACCTTGACGACGTTTTGCCCAGGTGTAAGCGAATCCAAAACCTCAGAGGTCATACAGCTCTCTTTGGTCTTGGAAACAAAGGACTTTACGACTTTAAAGTTAACATCGGCCTCGAGAAGTGCCATGCGAATTTCGCGCATAGCTTCGTCGATGTCGCGCTCTGACAAGCGACCCTTAGATCTAACCTTGTCCAAAACTCCACGAAGTTTTTGTGAGAGATTGTCTAGCATGTTTTGTACAATGCCCCCTTAAAGTGCATTTGAATCCACTTTTATCCGATAAGCTCTTCGGCAAATTCGCGAGGATCAAATGGTCTTAGATCCTCAATTTGCTCTCCAACTCCAATTCTTGCAATTGGAAGTTCTAGCTCGTGAGAAATAGCAACTGCGATTCCACCTTTAGCAGTGCCATCTAGCTTTGTAATAATAACTGCATCTAACGATAGTACATCGTTAAATACCTTGGCTTGAGAAAGCCCATTTTGCCCCGTAGTTGCATCAATTACCAAAACAATTTTTACTGGAATGTTCGATCTTTTACGAGTAACGTTCACTACCTTTTCTAACTCACGCATCAGATCATCGGAGGTATGCAAGCGTCCCGCTGTATCGATCAAAACTAGGTCAGAACCCACCTGCTCAGCGCGCTCTATTACGTCATAACAAACGCTTGCCGGATCGCTTCCTCGCTCGCGCTCTACAACCTCAACATTGGCGCGCCTTCCCCACTCCTCAAGCTGTTCAATCGCAGCAGCTCTAAATGTGTCGCCACTACCCAAAAGGACTTGACGGCCTGCTTCAACTCCAGCATTTGCAATCTTTCCAACGGTGGTAGTTTTGCCCGCTCCATTGATTCCAACAAACAAAACACATACTGGGCTTGTGTCAAAAACATCTTGTTCTTCTGTCACAAATAGTGAGGCAATACTTTCAACCAAGCTCGCTTTAACAGAATCTGCATCGGGAATAGCCTCGCGCTTTGTACGATCGCGTAGATCTTCAACGATATTCATAGATGCGCTTGGCCCCATATCAGAGAGAATCAAGACCTCTTCTAGTTCGTCCCACCACTCATCAGAAAGCCGGGCGCCACGATCTAGCAAGATATTCATCGATTCATTGAATCTCTTGCGCGACCTAGAAAGCCCTGCAGAAAGACGCTCTCTAAGCTTCATTTTGTTCCTCCTCCTCAAGCGCGCGCAAAGCCTGATCGAGTTTTTGGCTCACGATTTTGCTAACACCTGAGGCTTGTTTACTAACTCCGTATAAGATATCTGCAATCTCCATAGTTTGGCGCTGGTGCGTAACCATAATAAGCTGAGTGCGTTCGCGCATCGAATCTAACAAATCGCAAACACGCTGCAGATTAGTTCCATCAAGTGATGGTTCAATCTCGTCGAGAATATAAAATGGTGCATTTCTGGTCATATAAATCGCAAACAAAAATGCGATTGAAACTAGTGCGCTTTGTCCTCCAGAAAGTAGTGACAGACTCGTTAGTTTCATTCCATGTGGATGAATTATGATCTCAACTCCTAATTCACCCTCATCGTTTTTATCCAAAACAACCAACTCGCCAGTATCGCCTGGAGAAAGTTCTTCATATAGTTTTTTAAAGCTATGATTTACGCTATCAAACGTTTGGCGAAATTGACGCTTCATACGCGTATCGATAGCCCTAGAGATAGTGTTGAGCTTCTTTTTAGCTTCAAGAAGATCTTGAATCTGTGTCTCGATATAATCACGACGTTCTTTTAGACTCTCATATTCATCCATCGCTACATGATTGACTGAACCCAAATTCTCGATCTTTGCAGCCAAGCGTGCAGCCTGATCTTGTGCTTGTGCCCTATCCTCTGGAGATGGAATCTCTAGCGCAGCCTCGATCGAGGTATTGTTATCTTTTTCGATCTTTTCGATCGCATGCTTTACATCGCTTTCGAGCTTAGCTTTATCGATTCGAAGCTCATTTAGCCTCGTAGTTATAGCATCGAGCTCTGTCCTAGCCTGAGCGGCTGATTCTTTTGCTTCCTCAATGATATCGCGAAGTGAGGTCGAATCGCTTTGAGTAAGCTTAGCCTGCTCTTGAAGCTTTATAGCCCACTGACTAATTCCAGCATAAAGCTCTTCAAAAATCTTATATAGCGGATCGACTCTCAAGCGGATAATCGAAAGAGACTCCTCCGTCTTCTTCGAAACTTCCAAGGTCTCTGTAAGCTGAGCAATTTCAGAGTCAAGCGACTCGATACGACGACGCCTAAATTCAATCGAAGATTTGCAGGTCTCCATCTCAGCCTTAGCTGAACTAAGTTGCTCAGAGATATTTGACTTTTCCTGATTAATCTCGAGAAGTTTCTTAGACGATGCTTCCTGCTCCTCGCGAATTTTTTCGATCTCGGCGCTCAAAACATTAATACGATCACGATATTCCTGTGCTAGAGGAACTGATTGTCCTCTACGCACTCCAACACTCTTTAATTTAAGCTCCGATTTTTCCTTATTGTCGGTTAGCTGCATTGCGTGCTGCTCGAGGCGCTTTATCTCATCTTCTGCAGAATCGTATGCACCCTGTAGCTTTGCGAGCGCTTCGGAAAGTTCAAATCCATCTTGTTGTGCTAATTCAAGAGCCTTCTCGGCCTCAGAGACAGCCATCTCTTTTTCGCCGAGCTCAATATTACAAGCCTCATCAGCATCTGTAAGCTCATTCAATCTACGTTGACGAGCTAAAACTCCATCGAGATCTGCTACTCGAGTGCCAAGTGTTATCTTTCCAGAAGGCCACACAATAGCACCATCTTTTGTAACAAAACGTACATTACTATTCGGGTTTTTATCATGAAATAGCACTGCTTGTGAGATTGTATTTGCTACATAGACATCACCTATCAGCGACTTAACAGTGGAGGCATACCTCTCATCAAATGAGACTAGGTCGAGAAGCCTATCTCCATTAGGAGAAGTTGGCGGCTCCCCTGAAAAAGAGGTTTCCATCGGCAAGAATGTAATCTCTCCACCGGTTTGGCCACTCTTAAGAAGTCGCTCGGCGATTAGGTTGGCTGATTTAATATCTACTACAACTAGCGCTGCAATATCTGCACCTAAAAGCCTTTCTAGTACAGGCTCAATATCTTGCGGCGCAGTAATAATTTGTGAAAGCCTTCCGACAACTCCAGCAAATTCATCCTTATGCTCCATAATCCAACTCATAGCAGGAGTCGCTGTTTCAAATGCGCGTTCAATCTCTTTTAATGCTTTGGCTTCAGCCTGGATATCGGCAAGCTTATCCCTAGCTGTTGTCATCTCGCGCTTTGCTTGATCCAAAAGCCTAACGCGCTTATCGATATCTGACTTTGCAAGAGTTAGCTCCCCTTGAGTTTTCAACATCTCTCCAGAGAGACTTTCAGCCTTTTTACGCTGTTCAGAAAGCTGGATTTGAGTCTGGTTGATCTCTTCTTGAATCTGCTCGAGGTGTTCTTTTAAAAGCCCCTCTTCAACATTGAGCGACTCTAAAGAATTCTCAGCTCGCGCTAGATTATCCTTGGTGGAGGCCAAGGCGCTCTCGTTATTGCGAAGTTTTGTCGTCAGGGCACTGTATTCATCTTGGGCATCGCGGCGATCCTTTGTAATCTGCTCAGAGCTGCGATTTAACTCGTTAAACGTGCCATACAGAGCACTTAAACGAGCATTTGTATCCATCATCTCTGTCTCTGTACGAGTTCGCTCGTCGGTCGCGCTTGTAAGTCTTTTTTGAGAGGAATGAATCGTAGCTCTAAGATTTGAGAGCTGCGAAACCATATTCTTGCCCTTCTCCTCTAAAATTCTCATGTTGGAGTCGAGCCTAGCCATAATCGCTTGGCATCTATTGCGCTGTTCATTTAGGTCACCAACAAAAAGGCCTTTTTCCTCTAAAGCACGCACGCGCTTGGCAACCTCTGCATCTTTTTCTTCAAGCTTAAACTTTGCGATCTCTACCTCGGCTTCGACCTCTTTCTCGTTTTTGCAGATATCCTCCCAAGATCCCTGTAGATTCCTTAGATCATCTACAGCTAAAGAGAGACTAATCCGCTTAAGCTCCTCGGAATAATCAGCGTATCGCTTAGCTCTAGAGGCCTGACGCTCCAAAGGACGAAGCTGTGACTCGATAACTTTCAAAACATCCTTAACGCGTGAGAGCGTGTTTTCCATCTTATCGAGCTGACGCGATGCTCTTGCCTTTCTCGACTTATGCTTTAGAATTCCAGCGGCCTCTTCTAACAAAAGCATTCTATCTACCGGCTTAGATTCAATCATCGCAGTTAGATTTCCCTGCGTGATAACTGAATGCACTCCCTCGCCAATTCCAGAGTCGTGCAAGATGTCGATGATATCGCGACGCAAACATGGTGCGCCATTTAGTAGGTATTCACTTTCGCCATTGTGATGCATACGCCGAGTGATAACCACTTCGGTAAATTCAATAGGAATTGCTCCATCAGAGTTATCCAATACCAAATCTACCTCAGCTAGCTTTGCAGCCTGTCTAGCAGAAGACCCAGAAAAGATAAGCTGTTCCATTGAATGTACGCGTAAATTAGAGGTCTTTCGCTCTCCCAAAACCCATAGCACAGCCTCTGAGATATTGGATTTTCCAGAGCCATTTGGGCCAACAATAGCCGAAATTCCCGGCTCAAAATTAATCACCGAGCGGTCGGCAAATGATTTAAAACCCTTTAATACTAACGACTTTAAATACACTTACTTGTTAGTCCCTTCTTGTTTGGCAGTCTTCAAAGAACAGATAAATTCGCTATCGAGCGCTTGTTGTGCGGCGGCCATCTCGGCCTCCTTCTTGGAATGGCCTTCACCAGTTCCTAAGACCTTATCATCACACATTGCCTGCACTGTAAAAATTCGTTTATGGGGAGGACCTGTCTCTTTGATCACACGATAAGTTGGAGACCTTCCCACATTTTGCAATACCTCTTGAAACATCGATTTATAATTTGCAACCCGAAGCGCTTTATCTTCTGTTATATGCGAAAAGATTGTCTTAGAGATCCACTGCTTTGCAACTTCAAAACCACCATCTATTACTAAAGCAGCGATAACAGCTTCAAAAACATTTTCAAGCGCAGAGCAAAGACCACGTCCATTCGTACCAAACTCGCTTGCTCCAAAGATGATAATCTCAGCAAAACCAAGCTCCTCGGCGATCTTTGATAACGATCTGCCAGACACAACGGCAGACTTAAGCCTACTCATCGCTCCCTCGTCCATCGTAGGAAATCTCTTATAGATCTCCATAGACACAATAGCGCCTAAAAATGAGTCACCTACAAACTCTAGACGCTCATAAGAGAGTCCAACTATGTTCTCTTCAACAACAGAGGGGTGAGTTAAGGCCTTGATTAGAATCTCTTTGTCGTTAAATGTGTAACCCAAAATCTCCTCAGCACGGGCTACGATCTTATCTACTTTTTCATGATCTGGAAAATGAGTAGATGTATTTAGAACACGCGAATTTGTCATGCGATGAGCTTTTCTATGTAATTAACAGCATCGCCAACTGTCTTTACCTGCTCAAAAGCCTCGTCGTCGATCTCGATTTCAAACTCATCTTCAATAGCAGTGACAATTTGCAATAAATCTAGCGAATCAACCTCTAAATCAGTCTCAAGATAGGTCGACTCCTCTATGTCTTGAGAATCAACAGGGATCTGATCGACAATAGCTGCAATCACCTTGCTCAATATCTCATCGCGATCCATCTAAGCTCTCCTTTTGAATTAAAAATAGTTATAGATATTGTATATATAAATGACTACTAGAGAAAAAATACAATCACTTAATTTTTGCGTATAGAGAAGGGGATTGCAACCAATTAACGCAGCTAGATTAGTAGCTGGATTTTATGCGTTTATGCGTTTTTGCTAGGCATCAACACTTAGTTGGCTTAGTTGGCTTAGTTGGCTTAGTTGAGCATCGCCTGTGCAATCTGACCGCACAAATCGTCTCTAACAGCTTGACTGCACGCTGCGATTCCATTTGCAATCGCCACTGGAGTCGATGATCCATGCCCTATAACACAAACACCGCGAATTCCTAGAAGAGGAGCTCCACCGTATGTGTCTGGATTGACTGTACTTTGAAAAGCTTTCATCCCGCCTTTTAGCTTTGCTGCAGCAAGCTTGTTCGTAAAAGATGAAGTCATAATCTGCTTTAGAGCATCAAAGACAAAAGAAGCAGTTCCCTCAAGTACTTTTAGAGCAATATTGCCAGAAAACCCATCGGTAACTATTACGTCACATGTTTTAGATGTTAGGTCTCCGCCCTCGACATTACCGATAAAACTCTCGATCTCTCTATCCAATGCAGCGTGAGCTTCTTGAGCAAAAATTGAACCTTTGGTGCTCTCCGAACCATTATTTAACAGACCAACAGTTGGATTAGATCTTCCAAGCATAACCTTTGCGTAAGCTAGACCCATCTTTGCGAATTGAACAATATATTCTGGCTTGCAATCTGCATTTGCACCAACGTCTAACAAAACTACTGGCCTAGATGGAACAGGAATTATAGCTGCAAGAGCTGGACGGGAAACGCCTTTTGGACGGCCAATCAAGATTGTAGCTCCTGCTAGAACTCCACCGGTGGATCCTGCAGAGTAAAAACCGTCAGCACGCCCTTCGTGTACAAGTCTGCACCCTACGACAATAGAAGAATCCTTCTTTCTTCTAACAGCCTGGGCCGGGTGATCCCCCATCTCAATAACTTCTGTAGTAATAACAGGTTCAATTCTTTGAGGAAATTCTTTTGAGATTTCTTCGATAGAATCTTTCTTACCAACCAAAACTACATTCAAGTTTGGATCAGAAGCTAATGCGATGCGCAATCCCTCAACGACTACCGCTGGGGCATCATCTCCCCCATCAGCATCTACACAAATTCTCACAACTTTATTTGAACTATCGGAGATGTTTTTCATGATTTTTGCTTTTCCATCAACGCTTCTGCGCTGCTATTGCGCACTAGGGACTCATCCCCCATTAGAAAACGTGCCATGCTCTGAACACAAAATATAGCCGATATCCTCTACGGAAAATCGGCTACGTTATTGGTTTACAAGCACTGAAATGTTTAGTCAGTAACGATGATCTCGCGATCCTTGTAATAGCCGCAATTTCCGCAAATGCGATGCGGAAGCTTGGCCTCTCCGCACTGTGGACAGACCGACCTTGGCTTGCTAGCGCAAACACTATTAGCGCTGCGACGCGAATGAACCTTCATGCGGCCCTTTCTTCCCTTAGGTACAGCCATCTTCGTTCTCCTTTTAATCTCTAACCGCAAAAATATTGCAGTGATTTAAGCACGAATGAAAATCTTAGCAGCATTTTTTTGCTTTGTCACATCTTGATGCT
>CAZLCK010000053.1:0-10294 GCA_964558235.1 uncultured Coriobacteriaceae bacterium | reverse complement strand
TCACGGTATCAGTTTCTATCCCTGACTCTACAAGCGATGACAAGGTCTCCTCATCCTCTGTATGGTAAAAGTAATAACGCCCAGTTCCGTCTATATCCATAAATGAGATATCTGTTTCCGCCCAGTAAGTGTGATCAAAATATTCGTTCTGAATAACATCGTATTCATCGGAATAAAGTTCTTTATAGTCACCGCCAACAAGAGAAAGATACTCTGTAAATGGGGTTGTTCGGCTAGCTGTGTTGTCTTTAAAAGCAAGTATTCCAAAGGCGATAACCGCTATGGCCACAATGCAGACTGGCAGAATAATAGCTATTTTAGGGATCGGCTTTTTTCTAGGGACGATGTTGTGTTCTTGAGATTCCCAGTTTGTATGTTGCTGAGTTGTACTTTGTACTGTCTGACCGACTTGCGTTGCAGATTGCTGAGCTTGGTCTTGTTGCACTGCGTTTTGATTTTCTATAGCTTGCTGAGCTTGAATCTGCATGCCACATTTATTGCAAAATCTAGTAGTGTCGGAAAGTTGATTACCGCATTTAGGACAAAACATGGTTGCCACCCCTTTTAGCTTACCTATATACGACCCCACACCTCTCTTGTAGGTGTTGCAACGTTCACTAGAACTTGCCAAAGTTAAGCATAACGAAAAAAAAGGGGGGGGGGTGATTTGTCTATAAGAAATTTGTTGCTCAAGAAACTGGTAGATCAAGAGGCTACCTACGTTAACGAAGCGTCAGCGACTTCCTTACGAAATGTCTTCCTTGGTATGCGTGATTTTTAAGCTTTTTACCGCTTGCCATTATTAATGTCCAGTTTAAAAAACATTCTTGCTTTTAATTTTGATATGTTACATACTCATTTCTGTTAGCAGTCTACACTTTAGAGTGCTAACAGTTAAGTAGTAACTCTGCTAATGAAAGACTTTCATAGGAGGTAATCGTTATGAATCTAAAGCCACTGGGCGATAGGGTTATCGTCAAGCAAGACGATGCTGAGGTGGCAACCAAGTCTGGAATTCTACTTGCAAGCACAGCGCAAGAGAAGCCACAGCGCGGCAAGGTAATTGCTGTTGGTGCAGGTAAGCTTGACAACAATGGGAATCTAGTTGCTCCTGGCGTTAAAGAGGGCGATTCCGTTATCTATAGCAAGTATGGCGGAACTGAGGTCACAGTTGATGATGAAGAGTACATCATTTTGCGCGCTGATGACATCTATGCCGTTATTGAAGCTTAGTTAGTTTGTAATTTGAACACGTTTTGAGATTTTTTTAGGGAGGATCTGTACAGATGGCAAAGGACATTAAGTTCGACACCGATGCACGAGGTGCTTTAGCTGCTGGTGTTACAAAGCTTGCAAATGCTGTTAAGGTCACACTTGGCCCAAAGGGTCGTTATGTTGCATTTGAGCGCAGCTATGGTGCCCCAACCATTACAAATGACGGTGTTACTGTTGCTAAAGAAGTTGAGCTTGAGGATCCTGTAGAGAACATGGGTGCTCAGCTTGTTCGTGAAGTTGCTGTTAAGACCAATGATGTTGCTGGTGACGGAACAACAACTGCAACTTTGCTAGCCGACGTTATCGTCAACGAGGGTCTACGCAACGTTATTGCTGGCGGTAATCCTTTAGCAATTCGCCGCGGTATTGAAAAGGCTGTAAACACCGTTGTTGACTACATCAAAGATCATTCGACAGAGGTTACTGGTCAGGAGCAAATCGCTAACATTGGTACAATCTCTGCAGGCGATTCTGAAATCGGAAACAAGATCGCCGAGGCCATGGGTGTTGTTGGAAACGATGGCGTTATCACAGTTGAGGATTCCCAGACATTTGGTATCGACATCGACACTGTTGAGGGAATGCAATTCGACAAGGGTTATATTTCCCCTTACATGGCAACTGATATGGAGCGCATGGAGGCAGTTCTCAACGATCCATATATTTTGCTTGCCAGCCAAAAGATCTCCTCAATCCAAGATCTATTGCCATTGCTTGAGCAAATCATTCAGTCTGGTCGTCCACTCTTAGTCATCTGCGAGGATCTAGAGGGCGAGGCATTGGCTACTTTGCTACTCAATAAGCTACGTGGAACACTTAATGTTGTAGCTGTTAAGGCTCCTGGATATGGTGATCGTCGTAAGAGGATGTTAGAGGATATCGCTATTGTAACTGGTGGACAGGTTGTCACCGAGGATCTAGGCATGAAGCTTGCTGATACAACTGTAGAGCAACTAGGCCATGCAAAGACCGTCAGAGTTAATAAGGACACCACTACAATCGTCGATGGAACTGGTAATCCAGATGAGATTCAAGCTCGCATCGCACAACTAAAGGCAGAGATTGATGTCACCGATTCCGATTTTGATAGAGAGAAGCTCCAAGAGCGTCTAGCTAAGCTCTCTGGCGGTGTTGCTGTTATTAAGGTTGGTGCTGCTACTGAGGTTGAGCTCAAAGAGAAGAAGTCCCGTATTGAGGACGCTTTGCAAGCAACACGCGCTGCTGTTGAAGAGGGAATCGTTCCTGGTGGCGGAGTCGCTCTACTCGATGCAATTGTTTCTCTAGATGGCGTTGAGACGCAAAATGAGGATGAGAAGGTCGGCGTCGATATTATCCGTCGTTCTCTCGAAGCACCACTTCGCACAATCGCGGACAATGCTGGTTTTGAAGGCTCCGTTATTGTAGAGAAGGTCAAGAATCTTCCAGCGGGACAGGGACTTAATTGCGAGAATGGTGAGTTTGGCGATTTGGTCGATATGGGTGTTATTGATCCTGTTAAAGTTGTTAGATCAGCGCTTGAAAATGCTGCATCTATTGGTGCTATGATTCTTATCACTGAAGCAACAATCAATGATATTCCAAAGAGTCCAGATCCAGCTGCTATGGCTGCAGCAATGGGTCAAGGTGGAGCTATGAATATGATGTAGGCAACATCACTTGCTCTAATTTGTTTTCCTACAGGGTGTCCGGTATATGCTGGGCACCCTTTTGATATCAATGAGCCTGCTAAGAACTAAGATTCAATTTAGTTTCGTTGTTATTCTTTTTTAGACGCTTTTGGGGATATTTTGACCAGCAATCACAACGTTTGCATCAACGCCACAACGCAAGAGAGCTTTCTTTAAGGCGTTTTCAGGCAGGTCGATATAATTATTTTCCTGCGACATATGCATTCCAATAACACTTCGGAGCTTGTCAGTTGCAATCTGCTCAACAACTTGAGCGCTCTGATTATTAGAAAGATGTCCTATATCAGAGAAAATTCGCTGTTTTAAAAACGTAGGGTATGGGCCATTTTTTAGCATTTTGGGATCATGATTGGTCTCTATAGCCAAAATATCGCAGTTGTAGAGTTTTTCTTGAGCTTCTGGAAGCATAATTCCTGTATCGGTTATATAACCAATCGACATTATGTCATCTCCGTCATTGATTTCTGTAAACCTAAAACCGATAGGTTCAGCCGCATCATGTGATGTTGAGAAGACATCTACATGTATATTTCCAATGGAAAAATCACTATTTGAACAGCAAGATTTAAAATTGGGGTAATCGCTTAAGTATTTCGAACCTGCGCGTGTTCCATTGCTGCAATAGATTGGCATTTCAAATTCGGAATTTAAACCGCGTAAGCACACGCCAAGTCCTTTTATATGATCGTTGTGTTCATGGGTTATAAGAAGCGCTGAAATTTTGTTTAAATCAATCTTTTGTTTTTGAGATCGATCGAACAACGTTTTTTTAGTTAGCCCACAGTCGATCATAATTGCAGTTGTGGTTGTTTCAACAATGGCACAATTTCCTTTAGAGCCGCTTCCTAAAACGTGTAATTTCATGTCTAGATACGATAGTGGTTTAAAAAGTTATTGATAATGGTTAGATTAAATCTTTATAGATTAGCTAAAGTTAGTCTTGAGTTTTTTCGCTAGTTTTCTCTTCGTCAGTTTTCCACTCATCAAAATCATCATCGCTATAGTTGCTTTTGCGATCGTTTATATTATCAAAACGTTTATTTGGCTTAAAAAATAGATATCCAAGTACACAAACTATTGCAAAAACAATGACCTGGCCAAAGATCGAAAGTGAAAAAAATGTTGCAATAGCTGCTATGCCAGCTCCCATTGCAACAGGTAAAAAGTACTTAACAGAGATGAACTCAGCCACAATAAAGATAGCCGTGATAACAAACCAAACTATTGCTGGAAGGATATCTGCAAATAGAGGCAACGTTTTCTCCTTATCCCGAAATCAAGCCTAAGTAAGCTAAGTACTCAATATAAGACCTTTTAAAAGCTTCTGTTAATTAAATGCTAGTGGGAAAAATACCAAAGCAATACTTAAAAGGCCAGATTCCGATGTAATACTTTAGTTAGCCTTTAAGACAAACAATCAAATGGTCGTTGTAAGTATACTAAACATTTGTGAATAAAATCTTAAATAAGGAGCGAAAAACATAGATGCGAGACAAAATCGCAAAGATTGTATCGGATGCTATTGAAGCCGCAGTTGAGCGAGGCGATATCTCTGTTGATTGTGCAATAGATCCTTCGATTGAACGTCCTCGTGAAAAAGAGCATGGTGATTGGGCAACCTCTATTGCGATGAAGCTTGCTAAACAAGCGAAGATGAATCCACGTGATATCGCCAACTCTATTGCTAAAGACATTGAAGTTGGCGATTTTATTGAATCTGTTGAGATCGCTGGTCCCGGTTTTATCAATTTAAAATTAACCCCATCTGCACTACATAGCGTTGCTATTGAAGCCAGAAAGCTTGGTAGTGATTTTGGCAGGTGCAATCTAGGGGAGGGAAAAAGGGTTCAGGTTGAGTTTGTTAGTGCAAATCCAACTGGTCCTATGCATGTTGGACATGGCAGGTGGGCAGCACTTGGAAATGCGCTTTGCAATGTGTTAGAGCATGCTGGCTGGATAGTTCAGCGTGAGTTCTACATCAACGACGCTGGGGCTCAGATGGACAATTTTGCTCTCTCGATTGACGCAAGATATATGAAGCTCTGTGGTGTTGATGCTCCTATGCCAGAAAATGGCTATGGTGGATCCTATATAACGACTATTGCTCAGATGATCTTTGATGCAGATGGTCAAAAATGGATGGAGCTGCCCGATGAGAAACGCTCTATTCATTTTCGAGAGCTTGCATATAAGATGATGCTTGAACATATGAAGGCCGTGCTTAATAGCATTGGTGTTTATTTTGATAATTGGTTTTCTGAGAGGTCTTTGTATCATAAAGATGGTAGTGGCAAATCAGATATCGACAAAGTTTTGGATAAGCTTTCCGAAGCCGGTCTTACGTACAAAGATGGGGATGCGCTCTGGTTTGAAACAACAAAATTTGGTGATGATAAAGATCGCGTACTTGTAAAATCTGACGGTTCATATACCTATTTTTTGCCTGATATCGCGTATCACTTCAATAAATTTTCACGTGGTTTTGATAGGGTTATCGATATTTTGGGCGCAGATCATCATGGTTATGTTGCGCGTATCAAGGGTGCAATGGACGCGCTTGACAATGGTGGCAAACTCGATGTTTTGCTTGGTCAGTTGGTTAATCTATTTAGAGATGGTGAGCCTGTACGAATGTCAAAACGTACTGGTGAGATGGTTACTTTAGAAGAGCTTATAGAAGAGGTCGGAGCTGACGCAACAAAGTATATGATGTTGTCTAAGTCAGCTGATCAGCCAATCGATTTTGATATTGAAGTTGCTAAAAAGCAGGATTCTTCAAATCCAGTCTATTATGTTCAGTACGCTCATGCTCGTATCTGCTCAATTTTGCGAAGGGCTGAAAGACCAGTTAATGAAGATGCCGATCTTTCGCTTCTAATAGATCCATCTGAACTTGAGCTTTGTAGAAGGTTGTCAGAGTTTGGCGAAATCGTTGAATCTGCAGCTAGGGATTTGGCCCCATTTAGGTTGATTCACTATATTGAGTCTTTGGCAGCAACTTATCATCAGTTCTACACCAATTGTCAGGTAATAATTAAAGATAAAGCCTTAAGTGATGCAAGACTTTATCTCTCGGATGCCGCGAGAAGCGTGCTTGCCTGTGCACTGGGCATGCTTGGCGTTAGCGCTCCGGAAAGAATGTAAGTAAGTTAATTAGTGACAAAGGAGCATAAGATGAGTGAACATGCAGCGGCACCTACACAAGGAGATGGAATTAAGGCCGAAGAATTATCCAATGTTTGGCCTCTAACTGCCAAGATCGATGCTTCGGATATTCATGAGAAACATCTTTGGATTGGTGGCGTGAATGCCTCAAAACTACCTAAGACCACAAGCTCTCCGCTTTTCATCATGGATGAGGAACATTTACACAATCGCCTTGCGCAATATCGCGATTGCATGGCTAAGGAATTTAGTAAGAGCAGAGTTAGCTATGCTGCTAAGGCATTTATTTGCAAAGCGATGGTTAAGATCGTTGATGAAGAGGGTTGCAATCTCTTGGTCTGTAGCGGAGGTGAGCTAGCCATTGCTCTAGCAGCCGGTTTTCCAGCTGAGCGCATCGTAATGCACGGAAATAATAAGTCTAAGGTAGAGATCGAAGAGGCTTTGATGGCCGGTGTTGGACGCATCATTATTGATTCGATCTCTGAAGTTGGGGAAATCGATATTTTGGCTGAACTATTCGATTGCGAGCCAGAGGTTATGATTCGCTTGCGTCCAGGTGTGCATGCTGACACTCACAGCTATATTCAAACTGGTGAGGAAGACTCGAAGTTTGGTGTAAGCATCTCAAATGGCGAAGCCATGGAGGCAATTAGGGCTATCTTAGATTCTGATAACTTAAAACTTAAGGGCTTTATGTCTCATATAGGCTCTCAAATCTTTAACCTTGAGTCGTATGACAAAGAGATCGATGTTTTACTCGATTTTGCTTGCAAGGTTAGAGATGAGCTTGGTTATATTGCCGAGGAAATTGATTTGGGAGGCGGCCTTGGAATTGCATATTGCAAGGATGATCAACCACCAACAATTGAGGAATTTACTCAACGTATTGGCGCTTATATGAATAAGAAGTGCGAGGCTTTAAATTTCCCAATGCCTTTAGTTGCTGTTGAGCCTGGTAGATCGATCGTTGCGAATGCGGGCGTTACATGCTATAAGGTCGGTGCCGTCAAGGAGATTCCAGGGATTAGAACCTATGCAGTAGTCGATGGGGGAATGAGCGATAATATCCGTCCAGCGCTTTATGGCTCTAAATATGAGGCAATTGTTGCAAATAAGGGCTTTTATCCACGTACTGATGTTGTGACTATTGTCGGCAAGCATTGTGAGTCTGGCGATACTTTGATCACCAATGCATCGATACAACCGGTTGAAGAGGGCGATATTATTACCATCTTTGCAACCGGTGCATATTGTTACACTATGTCATCGAATTACAATTCAATTACGCGTCCAGGCGTTGCCTTTGTTCGAGATGGCAAGTTTAGGATTGTTGTAAGACCACAAACTTACGACGATCTTATGGCTTGCGATGTTGACGAATAAGCGTAAGAAATATAGATGTTTTTAAGCAAGAGTCTTTAGACAAATTCAGCCATGACTCGAGGAGTCAATTAATGAAAAAGATCAAAATTGGACTTATTGGATTAGGCACTGTTGGCGGTGGAGTTGTCGAGATTATCCGCAAGCATCATGATGACTTTCTAAAGCATCATGGTGTTGATATTGAAATAGCTCGTATCGCTTCAAGAAGTAGGTCAAAGGCTGTTAATCATGGTGTCGAGGATATTTTTACAACCGATGTCCATAGTGTTGCCAGTGATTCTGATCTTGATATTATTGTGGAGCTCATCGGGGGGACCGGTGTTGCTAAAGATGTGATTTTGGAGGCGCTAAGTGCTGGAAATCATGTTGTAACAGCGAATAAGGCTGTTATTGCGACATACGGTAACGAGGTCTTTGATGCTGCTAGCAAAAATGGTGTCTCCATTCAGTTCGGTGGTTCTGTTGGAGGCGGTATTCCAATTATCGGTCCAATGAAGCACTCACTAGTTGCTAACGAGATAACTTCGATTATTGGAATTATCAACGGTACAACTAATTATATTTTGACTCGCATGGCTGAAGATAATATGGATTATAACGAGGCTTTGCGTGAGGCTCAGCGCATTGGATATGCAGAGGCAAATCCATCGGCTGATGTTGATGGATTTGATGCTGCTGCAAAGATTGCTATTTTGGCATCTATTGGTTTTAACAGTCGTGTAAACATGGATGATGTTCATACCGAGGGTATCTCGAAGATAACCTCTGCTGATTTGGATTTTGCTAATGAGATGGGATATGCTCTCAAACTTTTGGCTGTCGCAAATAAGCTTGATGAGGGAATTGAAATTAGGGTTCATCCTGCGATGATTTCCAAAACACATCCGCTTTCCCGTGTTAATGGTGCTTTTAATGCTATCTTTGTCGTTGGTGATTTTGTTGGCGAGACAATGTTTTATGGCGGTGGAGCTGGAATGGGTCCAGCTGCGTCAGCCGTTGTGGGCGACATTATTGAGACTGCCAAACTTTTAGCCGATGGGGTAACCGTTTTTAGAGGTTGTACTTGTACTGAATCTTTGCCGATATTGCCAATGGATGGGCTTTCGACCGAGTATTACATGCGCATTCCTGTTTATGATAGGCCTGGTGTATTTGCTGAGATTGCAAAGATTTTTGCAAAGCTAGAGATCTCAATCAAATCTGTTGTTCAGCGCGGTGGGGATGGACGTACTACCGATTTGGTTGTTATCACTCATGTTGCAAATGAGAGAGCGATCCAAGATTCTATTGTTGATATTATGAAGACAAATGTTATTGTGAGCGAACCACAGCTTATCCGTGTTGTTCATTAATCAATTCGAGCCAGGCGAAAGTTGTCATCAATCTGTCATCAAAACTCTTTGCTGATGACAAGTGATGACAGGGTTTTAAAAGATAAAAATAAGGGTTCGTCTGGGGTTTTAAGTAGAAAAAAATGGTGAGCCGTGGGGGAATCGAACCCCCGACCTTGAGATTAAAAGTCTCCTGCTCTACCTACTGAGCTAACGGCTCTTTACACAACGGTTTTTCAGTCTATCAATGTGTTGCGACTTGGTCAATCGTATTAGCAGATATTATCGGTTTTTAGACGGTAACTTCTCAAACTCACCGCAACACCTGGGGGCGTGGACATTTTCTTGGACATACCTAGGCTGCCAAACCTAGGCTCCTTCTATACTCGTTAGGGCTCATCCATCCTAGTGACTTTTTGATGCGCTCTTCATTGTAGAACTCTATGTATTCGTCGAGCAGTTTGGCGGCGGAGAAATCATCTGGAAGGTGATTGCCACCGCCATGGTAACCATGTGGAACTTTGTAACCTGCAAACGCTTTCTGGATGCCAGTGACTAAAAGCCTCACCTTCCTTTGTGCTGCGGACGCTGTTTGCTGCCGATGCTGCATGAAATCGCTGCCGTTTGTTGCTGATATCGTCCTCAGCTACAGAGAGCGAGGGTTTTGATTGTGCTTATCTTGGGCATAATGGATATGCTTGACATGTCGGAGACATGCGCGTGGAGACAAACGCGCGAGAATGAAGGAATGAATCATGAACAGCAAAACAACAGCTGAAACGGGCATAAAAGTAAGCGTGATCATTCCGGTTTACAACGCGGAGAAATATCTGCGCCGCTGTGTGGAAAGCGTGCTGACCCAAACGCTGACCGATTTCGAGCTGATCTGTGTTGATGACGGCTCAAGTGACGAATCCCTTGCAATACTGCGCGAATATGAGGCAGCGGATGCGCGCATGAAGGTGTTGGCGCGGAAGCATGTGGGCGGCGGTGCTGCCCGCAATGCAGCGCTCGAAGTGGCGCAGGGCGAGTATCTTGCCTTTCTTGATGCGGACGACTTTTTTGAACCCACCATGCTTGAGCGCATGGTGTCGGTGGCTGATGAGCAGCAAAGCGATATTGTGCTCTGCCGTGCCTGGTTTCTCGATGATGTGACGGGGGATGTGGACAAGCTTGATTGGGCGGTTGCCTTTCTTGAGCCAGACACGGTCTATTCGGCGGATGATCTGTGGGAATATCTCTTTCGTTACAGCCTCGGCTGGCCTTGGGATAAGGTCTTTCGTCGCAGCTTCATCGAGGAGCATGGCCTGCGCTTCCAGGAGCTTCGCAGCACCAACGATGCCTTCTTTGTCTTTGTTGCCCTTGCCTTGGTCAAGCGCTTTATTCTTGTAGATGAATATCTGGTCACCCATCGCATCAACAACAAGCTTTCGATCGAAAACACGCGTGAGC
>CAZLCK010000052.1:1711-10552 GCA_964558235.1 uncultured Coriobacteriaceae bacterium | reverse complement strand
ACGGTCGACACCCGCTTTAGGAGAGCGGTGCTCTATCCCCTGAGCTACGGAGGCGTCTTTGTCATTCTAGACCATAAATAACTTTACTTCACATCTTTAATACTTAACATCGGCAGCTGGAATCAACTTTATAGCGAGGCTTTATAGTGGGCCTATCGCTGGCTTATCACTATAAATCGATTGTTTGATACTCCCCCGCGGCTAAAGCCATAGATTCTCGGACTAAACAAGGGCACGGTACGCTATGGCACGCGCTACGTCGGGCTACGGCACGCTACGTAGCACTATGTCACCCTGCGGCACGTACCGTAAAACTTTAGCTTTGATCAGCAGCCCTCTGACGCAAAATAACCTCTGCACTTGCAATCTTTACACAGGTACAAAATACTTCAGCAGCTGTCTTTAGCTCATCTACACTTGGATAAGTTGGCGCAATTCTGATCATCTTGTCTTCAGGATCGTGTCCATACGGATACATTGCACCAGCTCCTGTCAATGTAACTCCAGTTTCCTTGGCCAACTCAACGATCCTTGTAGCACATCCAGGCAACGCCTCAAATGTAATGAAATAACCACCATCTGGTGATGTCCACTCGCCAATCCCAAATGGATCTAACTCACGCTCAAAAGTACGTAAAACGATTTCAAACTTTGGAGCAATAAGCTGCGCTTGTTTTCTCATATGAGCTTGCAAGGAGCCTGGTTCAGCAAAATAAACTACATGCCTTAACTGATTAATCTTATCTGGGCCAATCATCATAAATGACAAAAAGCTCTGTATATCCTTGATATTTGCTTCCGATGCAGCAACTGCAGCAATTCCGCCACCAGCAAAGGTTACTTTGGAAGTCGAAGCAAATTCGTAGAAGATATCGATGTTACCGCTGTGCTCACATGCTTGCCAAATCGGAAGTACACACCTAGCATCATCGTGCAAATGATGGATTGCGTAGGCATTGTCCCAAAAAATTCTAAAATCTGTAGCAGCAGGTTTTAGCGCAGCGAATCTTTTAACCGTCTCGTCAGAATAGACATAACCTTGCGGGTTGGAATATTGCGGAACACACCAGATTCCCTTTATAGATGGATCATCAGCAACAAGGCTTTCAATCTTGTCCATATCTGGACCTTCTGGAGTCATGTCAATATTGACCATCTCAATACCAAAATGCTCACAGATTGCAAAATGTCTATCATAACCTGGAGATGGACACAAAAAGCAAACCTTATCGAGCTTACACCATGGCTCACTTCCGATAATTCCATGGGTCATAGCATGAGAAATCAACTCATACATAATTGTCAAACTGGAATTACCTAAAACCATAACATTGTCAGCAGGCACAGCCATAATAGAGCCCATAAGCTCACGCGCGCCCTTGATTCCAGGAAGTCCTCCATAATTTCTGACATCCATCTCACAAATATTTTCAAAATCGGTTGAGGAATTAACGCAATAGAGCATGTCAGCCGATAGATCTAGCTGTTCTACCCCCGGCTTGCCACGTGACATATCAAGCTTGCGCCCACTTGCAGCGAACTCGGCGAGCTTCTCTTTCATCTGCGAAACAACGTCGATCAAATCCGCGTCGCACATCTCCTCAAAAAGTTGTTCATGCATTATTTTTCCTGCCCTAAATCTCTTCTAAAGCAAATATGCAGCTACTATAGTCTTTGAATCCACTAACTTATTTTCTATAGCCATCTGCTTAAACTCGTCCACATCCATCCAAAAGGTCTCGATAAATTCCCCATCGTCTAAATGCGTATCCGATCTACTGAGACCTTTCATCAGATAAAAATGGATAATTTCATCGCTATATCCAATGGCGGTTGCCATATCAAGAAGGTGCTCGATACTATTTGCAACAAAACCGGTCTCCTCACGTAGTTCTCTAACAGCCGCATCGTAAGGAACCTCACCCGCATCGATCTTGCCAGCAGGTATCTCAATTACCACCCTATCAAGAGCTACACGATATTGTCTTTCCAACAAGATCTGCGATTCATCCTCATTAAGCACAATCATACAAACCGCACCGGGATGCCTAAACACTTCACGTTTTCTTAAAATGCCATCTGGGCCTCGCACCTCTAGAAGATCGATCTTCGCAAGCCTACCATCAAATACTCTTTGGCAATCTAGAATAACTTCTTGAAGATTATCATCTTGCGAACCCCCAGACCGTGTGCCCGATGCGTAAGCTTTTGAATCCGCTACATCGCCTAGCTCACTTGGAGCATCGGTCTGCCCAAAAGTATCATCTGGCATTATTTAGGCCTCGTCCCAAGCACTTCTGCCAATGAGCGCACGCTGTCCAATATCTCGTCTCATGGTCTTGCCTTCAAACGAGATTAAATCACAGGCCTTATATGCCAAATTACGTGCAGATTCAAAATCTGCACCCAAAGCAGTAACGTTTAGAACACGCCCACCATTTGTAAGAATCTTTCCATCTTTTAGAGCTGTTCCAGCATGATAGATTGTCACGCCCTCAAGCTTTTCAGCCTCTTCAATACCTGTAATCTCAAAACCCTTTTCATAAGATGCCGGATATCCCTTAGAAGCCAAAACAACACTAACTGCCCATCTTGGATCCCATTCAAGTTCAATTTGGTCAAGCGAGTCTGTATCACATGCAATCATGATATCTACAAGATCGCTTTTAAGCCTTGGAAGCAGGACTTGGGTCTCCGGATCGCCAAAGCGAGCATTAAACTCCAAGACTTTTGGACCATTTTTTGTGAGCATAAAGCCACCGTACAAAACACCACGGTAATCGATATCGCGCTTCTTTAATGCAGCAACTGTGCGCTCCAAGACATCAACCATAAATGCATGTTCTTCGTCAGAGACAATCGGCACAGGTGAATAGACACCCATACCTCCTGTATTTGGACCTTTGTCTCCCTCAAGGGCGCGCTTATGATCTTGAGAGCTAGCCATGACCTTTACGCAATGTCCATCACAAAATGCAAGCATCGAACACTCTGGGCCAACAAGTCTCTCCTCAATAACAACAACCGAGCCCGCATCGCCAAATCGTCCATCAAAGCATTCATTAATAGCCTCGATAGCCTCATCCATCTCTAGCGCAACAACAACGCCTTTTCCAGCTGCTAAACCATCAGCTTTAATAACAATCGGCGCACCAACTTCATCTAAATATTGCAGAGCAGCTTCTTTATTATCGAAGCTTCCATACTTTGCAGTTGGAATTTGCGCCTCATCCATAAGCTCCTTAGAAAACTTCTTTGAGCCTTCCAACTGAGCTGCTGCACCTCCTGGCCCAAAGACCTTTAGACCTGCATCTCTTAAAACATCAGCAACACCTGCAACAAGAGGAGCCTCAGGCCCAATTGCAACCAGTTCTACGTCATTATCCTTGCAAAAAGAGACAATTTTTTGAGAATCCATTTGGTCTAAATCAACGTTAATTGCATCCTGAGCAGTTCCGCCATTTCCTGGAGCAACATAGAGCTTGTCACATTTTGGTGAAGCTGCAATAGCCCTAACGATTGCATGCTCTCTGCCTCCGCTTCCTAAAACAAGGATATTCATTGATATCTCCAATTCATAAGTAAGGTTTTTGCCAGACCTATCCTGTAATACAAAGCTTATTATTAATTGATTATCCACGCCACATATTTACGTGAAAATCAAAGAGTGTTATCAGATAAAGAGTGTTACCAAGTTTTCTATAGATTCGATTCCTCTAAAATCGCTCTGATCTTCGAAATCGAGGTAGAAATGATGTTAGAGGAAGGCAGAGCCGATAAGAAAATCTTGCCATACCATTTTGTAGTCAATCGGCTGTCTGCCAAGATCAAAAATCCACTATCATTTTTTGATCTTATAAGCCTTCCTGCCGCTTGACGTAGATCGATCACAGCCTGTGGCAACATATAGATCTTCCAAGCATTATCTTTTCTAATATTGCGCTCCTGATAGAGTGGATCATCGGGTCGAGCAAATGGTAATCGCGGCAAAATCACACAGCGCAAAGTCCTACCAGGAGCATCAAATCCTTCCCAAAATGATCTTGTTGCAAAAAGACAGGCATCTTCTTTATTGACAAACTCATCGCGCAAAACCCTCTTGTTTTTGCCAGCGCCCTGACATAAAAGGTCAATGCCTGCATCTTTTAGTTCATGGAAAATATTCTCGTAGCACTGCTTCATCTCGCGCCTGTTTGTAAACAACGTCAAGATACCGCCACCAAGCCCAAGATGAATCTCTTTTAAGAGTTTTTCGAGTTCTTCTAAGTAATTTTCCTGTGTAGGCTCAGGCATATCGCAAATCAGATACGTCTGCATATTTTTATAAAAATCTTCAGAAGGAGAGATACTTTTTGCACTCCATGATCCCTCCTCCAAACGGTTTAGACCCATACGCTCAGAAAAATAATCGAATGACTTCCCAACAGCGATTGTGGCAGATGTCATAACAACGCTATTTTCTTCAGGGAAAAACCTCTTTGAAAGTTCGCCACCAAGATCAACCAAAGCACAAACTAGTGACGGCTTATCAAACGAATGATTGGAGGGAATCTCGGCGTAATAGCAGTAATCCTCGTTGGTTCCATCTATAACAAGCGACAAAACGCTTAACATATCTTCAAGATGAGAGCTCGCGCTCGTAAGCTCTTGGTTTAATTCCTGTAGCTCCTCGAAATTATTTGACATCGAAGAAAGCGCCGAACACTCATGTATTGCACGATCAAGATCATCTAATAATAAATGACCCGATTTTTCCATGTTTTTCCACTGTAGAGTCTTTCTGACATCAGAATTAATCCAGATCTCTGTGGTGGCATAGCCAGAGCTTTGCTCGAGTTTTTTTAGATCTAAAACAAAGTCAAAAAAGACATTGGTACTTTCAGAGACCTTCTGACACGCTTGTAATGCTAAATTGGCAAATCCCATCAAAGACGTTGCGCCCTCTAGAATCACAGCTCTTTCACGAATATTTTCAATAATCCCTGTTGAAGATGTAAGCTTGTTAAGTTCGTTTTGTAAATTTAGCTGTTCAATCGTGTATGATAGCTGCTCTCGCGCCTCATCTTCAGCACCATGAGCCTCATCAATTACCCAATATCTAATTGGAGGCAAAACACCTTTAGACAAAGCAACATCTCTAAATAGCAAAGCATGGTTTGTAACGACTATATTTGACTCTGTCGCTTTTTTTCTGGCGCCATGCAATAAACAGCGTTTTGGAAAATAAGAACATTTCATATGCAAGCATTCATCAGCACTGCACGTAACTCCCATACGAACTCTATGTGATAGTGCTGTTGTAAGTGAGTCGAGATCCCCCCACAAAGATTGCGCGATTGAGGTTAAGATCGAACCTACAGTTGTAATGTCAAACTCTGTAGTTTTTTCATCAAAAAAACGAGTAAAACGCATCAATTTTCTAAGGCATGGATAGTGATCATAACCCTTAAGAGCGATCGAACTAATGCCTAATCCATACTCTTTTTGCAAGGCATTATCTAAACGTGGTATCTCATTGAAAATAAGCTGATCTAAAAGCGTGTTTGTCTTTGTCGCAATACCTACACGTACATGATTTCTTATTGCAAATAGCGCTGCAGGTAAAAGATACGAGATCGATTTTCCAACTCCTGTTCCAGCTTCAATTACGCGATGCGTTGATGTCATAAATGCTTGGGAGACCTCGTATGCAAAGTCAATCTGCTCATCTCTACGCTCAAAATTCTCATACATCTTTCCCACAATGCCATCATCAGAAAATGCATGGTCAATGTCGGTTCTTTCTACTGGTTTAAGATCAACAAATTCTGAATCTGGATCTATTAGCACTTTGCTATTTGTAGTCAAAAAGAGCTTTATTCTTTCATCTCTTAACGCTTGCATAGAAAATGGTTTATCGCGAAGAGCTGGATCAGCACTAGTTAAGACCATCTTTAAAGCCACTCTTCCACCCCAATTTGTTTGAGGTGCTATATCTGAAATATATTTCACTAAATTTGGCGGCATATCAGAAAGTGCACAAAGCATAATTCGCCACAGATAGGCCAATGCTTCAATATCTTTTTGCGCGCGATGGCCACCCCTATCGATCCCAAAAGCGTCACACATCGTATTTTGATCGTGAGCGACAAGACGTGGAAAAGCGATCCTCGAAAGCCCCAAGGTGTCGATCCACCTGCTTAAATCATCGAAGCTTTGTCCACTAGATGGCCTAGAAAGAAATTGCCTATCAAATCTCGCATTATGAGCAATAAGCATTCTGTCCCCAACAAACTCATCTAGTTGCATTACTGCCTCATAGGCATCGGGCGATCCCTCCACGTCAGCTTGTGAAATGGAGGTTAACTCCGTTATAAACTCAGGAATCTCCACGCCCGGATCAACAAAGGTTTGAAATCTGTCGACAATATTTGGCCCTCTCATAATTAGTGCAGCAATTTCAATAAGCTCACACGAGTCGACTTCAAGACCTGTTGTTTCGGTATCGATAACTACGAATTCATCTTCAATGATGCCAAAGGTCTCGACTTTAGCACGTTCGTATAGTTTTTTATATGATTGAATAACATCGAGATCAGTACCTGCCATCAAAAACGAAGATGGATCATGGCTGCTTGAACTTTTGGACACGCTTTATGGCACCCTGTTCTACCTGATTGATTTTTGACAGATGTCGATTGAAAACTTATGCGAATCTATACTGATCTCTCTCGAGCCATCGGAGACATAACCGTTATACTCCCAAAATCCATCATTTGTTGCTGTAATAGGAACAGCAACAATCTGATTTGTCGATTCGGTTGTTGTTAGAGCGTCTGCCTCAATCGCTTCAACAATTCTCTTTCCAACACCTTGAAGGCGAAACTGAGGATCGATTATTAGATGCTGGATCGTCCAAGTAGAAACATTTGGCCAGCCTCTAACCACAAGTGCATATCCGCGAAGTTGCCCTTCAAAATACTCGCAAAAGATCAACTTATCTGTAAGAGCCTTATCTTTTGGCCAAAGATTTAATTCACGATCTAAAGTAAATTCAAAATCTCGGTTTTGAGCTTTATCTCGAACAGGTTCAAAAGCTTTTTTACGAAGTCTCTCTAGCTGTGATGTCTCTGCGACACTAAGCTGTGAAGCTGA
Organism: uncultured Coriobacteriaceae bacterium; assembly: GCA_964558235.1. Taxonomy (GTDB): domain Bacteria; phylum Actinomycetota; class Coriobacteriia; order Coriobacteriales; family CADBOM01; genus CAZLCK01. The sequence goes on along the minus strand of CAZLCK010000052.1, from coordinate 3,418 downwards.
AACTCTATTTACTTTTGGAGAGTTATCAGATCGCATCTCGTCATATAAAAGCTCATAGCCACTTGGTGGTTCTTCTCCTGTAGGCAGTGGCTTTCCGATCATGTCGATCAACCTCTCTTAAAAACATCTACTATCAAAAACACCTATTGATTTAACAATTGTTGTATGCAAGCTTGTTCAAAGCCTATTTAGAATGCTCTTCATTCTATCAAATCAAATAGCGCTGTATAGAAATATTGTATATGCTATAGTGCCATCTATGGAAAGTAACATATTTGATACGGCTTTAATTTTTGAGGGCGGCGGATTGCGTGCATCGTATACTGCAGCCGTTGTTCAGCTATTGCTAAAAAACAATTTATACTTCGACAATGTTTATGGCGTAAGCGCTGGATCAAGCCATTCGTGTAACTATATTTCAAGAGATATCAAGCGTGCAAAAGACTCATTTGTAGGCTTTGTAGAAGATCCAAACTTTGGCAATTGGGATACTTTTTTAGCTCATAAGGGCTATTTTAATGCAGAATATATCTACGAAGAATCTGGAAAACCATCTGGAAAACTGCGCTTTAATATCACCGCGTTTTTGGAGAATCCAGCTAAGATTACTATCTCTGCTTTTAGACGTGATACTGGCGAGACAGTCTATTGGACCAAAAAAAATCTCAACACACTTGGTACCTTAATGCGAAGAGTTAGAGCATCTTCGTCACTTCCTATCTTTATGCCTCCCCCAGAAGTTGATGGATATGTGTGCTATGACGGAGGTCTTGGCGAGGGCGCAGGACTAATGCTTCCAAAGGCAAAGGCTGACGGATTTGAGAAATTCTTTATAGTCAGAACACGCCCGAGAGGATACAGAAAGAAGCCTGGAGATAGTCCTTTTTCGCTGCTATTCCCAAAAAGGAAGTATCTAAGACTTGCATTTAACACTCGAAATGAAAGATATAATGCTATCGCCGATGAGATTGATGAGCTCGAAGCTGCAGGAAAAGCCTATGTTTTTTACGCAGATGATATCACTGCCAAGAGTGCAACCACAGATATAAAGGTATTGGAAGAAAATTTTGCAAAGGGTTACCAAAAGGGCTTGGAGGAGCTTCCTAAGTGGTTTGAATTTTTGGGCATTGAACCTCCTGATTACTTAGATCGGCCTGCTAATGTTGTAGGCGTTGGCTTTGATAAAAGAGATGATGAAGATAACGGTGAAAGCGAAACCGACACGATAACATCTAGCGAGGCTCCTAAGAGTGATGATGTTGATAAGTCTGATTTTATTGAAAGTCGAACAGAGCACACACAAAAAGATGAATAGTTATGACGAATAGTTATGAATATCGACAAGCCCAAAGCTAAAAAAACTGATCAAACTACAGAAGAAGAAACTCCTGATGGTTCAATACTAAACAAGTTAGAAATCAGCGACGATATTCTACTTGTCCGCGACAATTACTACGGTTTTAGAGCATGGTTTTCTACAAATAATGAGCTATCTCGCAAAACTTTATCCTCTAGCGCATGCCCGATAGGGACAAAACTAAAGATTACATCATCTGAAGATGAAGATGTAGTTGTACAACTTTCATCTGGCGAAACTCTAGGAACACTGGATAAAAAGGGTGCAGAAAAAATCTTAGAACTCCAAGAAAAACAGTGGGAGATTCACGCAATTTTATCCCTAGTTGTATGGCAAAACAATGCTCAAAA
>CAZLCK010000052.1:0-1611 GCA_964558235.1 uncultured Coriobacteriaceae bacterium | reverse complement strand
CAAAATAACCTAGGTGAATTTTTAGGTGAAATCTCATTTGTATGCTATAACCCTAAAAATCCCAAAGTATCAATTGCTATGCTGGGATTTTTAAAAGGAATCATCTCTAGAATAAAAGGCGGAGACCATCCATTAACTAGCCTTACACAAGGTCAATTTGAAAAAGTAATTGAGAGCCAAGGAGATTGGTATCTAACACATCAAGCGCCACTACCCAAAAAGGATGAGAATAAAATCATCTTTAAAAGACGTCAAAATTTCACAGATAAGCTTATCGATCTTTCAATCGAGCATAGGATTGGTTGTTCAATAATCTCAATTTTGATTTTTATTGTGATTATTGCAGCGATTATCGCGTTGGTAATTATCCTTTGAAACGCACTACTAGTTTTAGCCAAAGCATGCCAGCAAGGTAAATGCGCGCCAGCAAGATAGATGTTTTTTGGCGGTGCTTTTTCAAAAGTGCAGCTATAGACCAAAAAGTACGCGGAGCGATTTTAAACTTTGACCTATACACTCAGGCACTACGCATTTAGACAAAATGTTTTTGGCAGCACCTTATCCCCTACACGCTTATACAAAAATGGAGATAATCCCCCATATTATGAGAGCAATTACTATACAAGCTACTACAACAATCAATTTGCCGCGCTTGCCCGATCTGAAAACTCCCTTACCGCCGTATTTATCATAGGTTCGCCTACCAGAAAAACCCTTTTGAGAATACCTATCGTGGTCTCTTCTCGATAAATTCCTTCCTGTAGATCGCTCCTGATGAGATCGAGAAGCGCGGCTTCTATAAGACCTATCATCGTTTGCTGCACCCGTTTTATCGCTGCGGGTTCGATTCGTTTTTTGCTCAGAGCTATAAATGAGACTTCTTTGAGGATCTGTCAAAGCACTCCCACGCGCCTTGTAATGATTTTGTTGAACTAGCTTTCTACCGTTACCTCTATTTGAAACTTTAAATTGTTCTCGCCCATCTAACATGGTGTTTTTCGGAGCGCCCGGATCCTCTATGTTTAAGCGAGCTGACTTAGCTCTCGCAGGTGTCATACCCTCGGTTCTTAAAGTATTTGGACGATGTCTAGTCACGCCTTTACTTCTCTGAACCGGTCCAGATACCTGTCTTGCGATCTCTATATCCAAATCACGAGTCTTGATTGGGGTGCTTCTTTTTCCAGGACGTTTAATTGCTCCGCCCTTCGTGGTATATTGCTCAAATTCTTCAGCGCTTTGCACAAAGCTATCCAAGGTATTGTTCAAGCTATTATTTTCAAACGAATTGTCCATTATTTTCCTCTAGCTTTGCATTTATTCACGTAGAAAAACGGCTGAGATCCCCTCTATACTACCAAGCTGTTCTTCAAGGCTTAAGCTAACATTACCGAAAATATTTTCTTCTGTTTCGTTCTTGATTATTTTAATCATTTAATACAAGCAACAAACATGGTATCTAGATACAACCAATAGGAGGCATGAGTATAGAGTTAGGTGCGCCCACCTGAAGGCTTTCAGCCTCTCCTGCTTACAGATTAATCCCTCTAGAGGATGCGGAGTTTGAAAAGTTTGGAAAGGCCTTTGGCATCCCCGCTTGTTGAATTCAAACCC
>CAZLCK010000051.1:0-10577 GCA_964558235.1 uncultured Coriobacteriaceae bacterium | reverse complement strand
TCAAATAGGCAATTTGTGAATTGTCTGTTATTATTCACATTTGCGGGATGTGGCTCAGCTTGGTAGAGCGCTGCGTTCGGGACGCAGAAGTCGCTGGTTCGAATCCAGTCATCCCGACCATATTGAATTTTTGGTTAGGCATCTCGTCTAACCTTATTTTATGACATACCCATTATCAGATCTGATCCACGAAAAGATGATACGAGTAGGGGCACAATGTTCTACTCATATCGTCTGTAGGTTGGTCGGAAGGCGATATATTAACGCTTTTAATGTCGTTTAACGTATTGAAAATGTACAATCTTAAAGGTTTAATCCAACAAAGGTTTATAGCGATGTTATAGTGTCTACTCGTACAACTTTAGTTTGTGCAAGGGAGGAAGAGCTTTGAGAATTGGATTGCCAGAGCTTGTAGTAATTTTGATAATTGCACTAATTATCTTTGGTCCAAAAGGCCTACCAAAACTTGGTGCAACACTTGGCAAGACTATCAAAAATTTTCGTGATGGTATGGATGGCCAAGAATCCGGTCACGATGATGTAAAAACTGTTGATAGCAATGTTAGCGAGAAGCAAGAATCAATTAGTGCAAGTGATACTCAAGCTGACAAGTAGAACAAATGAATATTTCGACTTAAATGTCGCGGTGTGTGCATCGAAGAGTAAGTGATCTTGCACACGCCGTTTTGCATAGAAGGCTTATGAAATTTATAGGTCTAAACGTTTAATTTTCTGCTATTTAAATTAGGGAAATCATGAAAACTTTAAGCTTTAGTGTTCTGGTGCGAAAGGACTTTCAAAGATGGCAAAGGAAATGGTACTAACTGCTGAGGGTCGCGAGGAGCTCATAAAAGAGCTTCATTATCTCGAAAATGAGAAGCGTGCTGAGATTGGCGAGAGAATTCGCATCGCTAGAGATTTTGGAGATATCTCAGAAAACTCTGAGTATGACGATGCCAAAAATGATCAGGTCTTTTTGGAGAGTCGGATTGCTGAAATAAATCAGATTCTTGCCAATGCAAGTGTTGTAGATGCTCCCAAGAGATCTAATAAAGTGGGGATTGGCTCGACAGTTACAGTTGAAGTTAATGGCGAGAAGCATGTCTACACAATTGTTGGAGCTGCTGAAGTCGATTTCTTTAACGGCAAAATATCGAATGAGTCTCCTGTCGGTAGTGCCTTAATTGGGGCTAAGAAAGGCGATATTGTTGAAGCTGTTGGCCCAACTGGACAAAAGACTGAGTTTAAGATCGTAAAGATTAGTAGGGATTCCAAATCTACAACTGATGGAGATAAATAAGTGAACAAAATGGCCGAAGAGAGTTCTTCTAACCAGCAAAATGAGATAATCGATGATCCTATTGAGGTCAGGCTTGGTAAGCGCCAGTTTTTGATCGATGAGGGTATAGAGGCATATGCCCGCCGCTTTGATCGCGATAACGTAATTGCAGATTTGATCGAACGTTATGTAGATTTAGAGTCTGGTGTAGATGTCGATGACTGTGTAGCGGTTTGCGGACGTATAGTAGCTAAGCGCGACCAGGGAAAGATCTGCTTTTTAGTTCTACGTGATCAAACGGGAGAGATCCAAATCTTTTGCCGTATGAATCTTGTTGGCGAGGATGCTTTTGCCAAGATTAAAGATTTAGATGTCGGCGACTTTATCGGTGTACATGGCAAAATTAGCAGAACTCGCAGGGGTGAGCTCTCCGTTGTTCCCGGTGAAGTAACACTTTTGACTAAATCCATCAGACCTTTGCCTGAAAAGTTTCATGGTCTACAAGACAAAGAGACCCGTTATCGTCAACGCTACGCCGATCTGATTGCAAATCCAGGGGTTAGAGCAACATTTACAAAGCGCTCTGCGATCATCTCTTCTATCAGAAAAACTCTAGAGTCTAAAGGATTTATGGAAGTTGAAACTCCAATGCTTCATCCAATCCCAGGAGGAGCTACGGCTCGTCCATTTGTGACTCATCATAATACGCTCGATCGCGACTTTTATCTAAGAATTGCTCCTGAGCTTTATCTAAAGAGACTGTTAGTCGGAGGTTTTGAGCGCGTCTTTGAGTTAAACAGATCATTTAGAAACGAGGGTATGGATTTAATGCATAACCCTGAGTTTACGATGGTTGAGGCATATCAGGCCTACACCGATATAGATGGAATGAAAGAGCTTGCGCGAGATGTCATTCAAAATGCATGTTTGAGCGCTAACTCTGAACTAAAGATCGTCTACCAGGGTGTCGAGGTTGATCTTGGTGGTAATTGGTCTTCTAAGAGCATGTGTTCACTTGTCTCAGAGAAAGTTGGTCAAGAGGTTACATTAGATACATCTGTTGAAGATCTTGAAGGACTTTGTAAAAAGTACGGCATCGAAGTTGAAAATGGTTGGGGAGTAGGTAAGCTCATCGCTGAGTTATATGATGAGTTAGTTGAGAGCTCAATTGTAGAGCCCACTTTTGTAACAGAGTTTCCTGTAGAAGTATCTCCTCTTGCAAAGAAAAATGCCGATGATTCACGCATTACTGATCGTTTTGAACTTGTAATTTGTGGTCATGAATATGCCAATGCGTTTTCAGAGCTAAATGATCCAGTAGATCAGCGCGAAAGATTCCTAAAGCAGGTTGAAGCAAAGGAGTCTGGTGATGCTGAGGCTATGGGATATGACGCAGATTACATTAGAGCCTTAGAGTATGGAATGCCTCCCGCTGGTGGAATTGGAATTGGAATTGATCGTCTGGTTATGCTTTTGACCGATTCTGCTTCGATTCGTGATGTCTTGTTGTTCCCGCATATGAGGCAAGAAACCACCTAGTGCCATTTTGTTGCACTACACATTTGACAAAGGTTTTAAAATAATAACTGAACAAATAAGAGTAAGTTCGTCTTATCACAATCGCATAATGGATCTCTTTTCAAAGGCATCCATTCAAGGAGAATGATCAAAATGGCATTTGAGAGATTTACAGATCGGGCTCGCAATGTTTTAGCGTATGCCCAAGAAGAGGCCAGGGAGCTTAAGCAACCCTATGTTGGAACTGAACATCTGCTCCTTGGATTGCTCAAAGAAAAAGATGGTTTAGCAGCTCAGGCGCTAGAAAATCTAAATATCACGTACGAAGAGACAATGCACCAGGTTCGCAATGTAGTACAAGTTAATGATGAGGCTCCAGAGGGCCATCTTTCATTTACTCTCAGAGTTAAGCGAGTTTTGGAATTTGCTTTTCGTGAGACTATGCAGCTTGGACAAAATTACATCTCAACTGAGCATCTTTTACTAGGCATTTTGCGCGAAGGCAATGGTGTTGCTATAAAAGTTCTAACTAACATGGGATTTGATACTGCTACTATCAAATCGGCCGTTATGGCTTTGATTGGTCGCAGCACTACGCAATCTCGTCAAGGTAGTTTGGCTGGAGCTGTTGGAGCGCCTGCAGATGTTAATGAGTCTGATAGCGTACTTGAGGAGTTTGGAACAGATCTTACCGAGCAGGCCTTGCAAGGAAAGCTTGATCCAGTAATTGGTAGGGCTGTTGAGATTGAGCGCATCATGCAGATTCTTGCAAGACGCACCAAGAATAACCCACTTCTAATCGGTGATCCTGGAGTTGGAAAGACCGCTGTAGTAGAGGGTCTAGCTCAAATGATTGCCGAAGAGCAAGTTCCAGATATCTTAAGAGGTAAAAAAGTTATCTCTCTTGATGTCTCTGCCTTAGTTGCAGGCTCTAAATATCGCGGTGAGTTTGAAGAGAGACTAAAAAAGGTGGTCAAGGAGACCAAAGAAGCTGGAGATATAATCCTTTTTATCGACGAGATGCATACTCTAGTTGGCGCAGGAAGCGCTGAGGGGTCGATCGATGCGGCTGCAATTCTAAAACCACCTCTATCTCGTCGTGAGATTCAAGTTATTGGTGCAACAACCCTAGATGAATTTCGTAAGTATCTTGAGAAAGACTCTGCACTAGAGCGAAGATTCCAATCTGTTATGATTGGCGAGCCAACCGAGGATGAAGCAATTCGTATTCTTGGAGGACTTCGCGATCGTTATGAGGCACATCACCGTGTCCACTTTACAGATGAAGCTCTAAAGGCCGCTGTCGAGCTGTCGGATCGCTATGTCCAAGATCGTTTCTTGCCCGACAAGGCAATCGATGTTTTGGATGAGGCTGGAGCTCGTATGCGTATTCGCAATATGACGGTTCCATCTGAAGTTTTGCAAGCTAATGAAGAGATTCGCAAGGTTGGAGTTGAAAAAGAAGAGGCGATCCGTCTGCAAGACTTTGAGAAGGCCGCAAAGCTTCGTGATAAGGAAAAGAAGCTCATAAAGAAGCGCACTGATCTTGAAGAGAAGTGGCGTGAGGACTCTGAGAATAGCAATATCTCTGTTACCGAAAAGGAGATCGCAGATATCGTCTCGCTCTCCACAGGAGTTCCTGTTGCCGATCTAACCGAGGCTGAGACTGAAAAGTTACTCAGGATGGAGTCGGTACTTCATGAGAGAGTTATCGGCCAAAACGAGGCTATTAATGCTTTGTCGAAATCGATTAGAAGATCGCGTGCTGGTCTGAAAGATCCAAAGCGTCCTGGCGGATCATTTATCTTCCTTGGGCCATCTGGTGTTGGTAAGACAGAGCTTTCAAAGGCGCTCGCTGAGTTCTTGTTTAACTCTGAAGAAGCACTAATCTCCTTTGACATGTCTGAGTATATGGAGAAACACACAGTTTCAAGGTTAATTGGTTCTCCTCCTGGATATGTTGGTTATGATGAGGGCGGTCAACTCACCAAGGCTGTAAGACAAAGACCATATTCTGTCATCTTATTTGATGAGATCGAAAAAGCTCACCCAGATGTATTTAATATCCTTCTTCAAATTCTTGAAGAGGGAAGACTAACCGATGGTCAGGGTCGCACAGTTGATTTTCGCAACACGATTATTATCATGACCTCCAACATCGGTGCGCGTGAGATTGCATCTACCAACCAGATTGGATTTACATCTTCTTCTGGAACAGCTCTAACAGACAAAGAGATTAACGAACGTGTTATGACCGAAGTTAAGAAGGTCTTTAGACCAGAATTTCTTAACAGGGTCGATGACATCATCGTCTTTAAGTCACTGACTGACGATGAGATTAATCAGATCGTAGAACTTATGATTGCAGATCTGCGTGATAGGTTGATATCTCAGAATATGACTATCAATCTAACTTCTGAGGCGATAAACTTTATTGCCAAGGAAGGCACAGATGTTGCTTATGGTGCTAGACCGCTGCGTAGAGCTATTCAGCGTCTAGTTGAGGATCAGATCTCCGAGCAAGTTTTGGAAGGAAGGTGGCATAGCGGATCTGTCATCGACGTTGATTTTGATGGCGAAAAACTCACATTTAGTGAAGGAACAGGCGAGATTCCAAAGCCACGCAAGCGCCAATCTATGATACGTGAAGCCGAGCTGATCACACCATTCTTTAAAAAGGATGGGCTATCCACTCCAACAGGCACAGCTCTAGAAGAGTAGATAGGATTTAAACAGATAAGTGGCGCGTTCTTATCAAGCTTTTAGGCAACAAAGACGCGCCACTTTTTCCCATGTTTATGAGGTACTTTTCTAGAGATAGCAAACATGTTAGGTTTAATATCTACGATAGTTTGGGGATAGATTAATTTGGGGATAGACTTAGGGGTATAGATGCGCCAAATCGTTAATAGAGATGATAATGAATCCTATAAAAATGCACGTAAAGTGGTAGATCCTGTTACTGAGTCTACCGTTTTATCTTCTCCAGAGATCACCTTTTTTGCCGAACATTATGAAGAGCTCGCAACTTCAACAGCTCCTTTGGTAGGTCAAGTTTCGCGTAATCCTAAAACTGCTGCAGTTATCTTGGCGGGCGGTCAAGGAGAAAGGTTTGGGCGGCCTGGGGGAAAACAGATGTTTGAGCTTATGGGCAAGCCACTTATGACATGGTCTGCTGAGGCCTTCGATGCGGTTGGAGATGTTGGACTTATCGTTATTGTCTGTCCAGAAGATCGTATGGATGAATATTGTAAATTAGCGATCGATCCATACCCATTTGTTACTCCAATTCTTTTAGCTCCTGCCGGTGAACTTAGACAAGAATCTTCATTTTCTGGAGTCTCTAAGGTTAGTGAAGATTTTGAACTCATCGCTATTCATGATGCAGCAAGACCACTTGTTACTCCAGAACTAATCATGCATGCAATTTCAACTGTTAAGGGTGATATTGCAATCGATGGTGCAATTGTTGGATATCCTGCCATCGATACGCTTAAGGTCGTAAGCGATGGCTTGATTATTGGAACTCCAGATAGAGGCGCATTTTGGGTGGCACAAACCCCACAGGTATTTCATGCTTCAATCATCAGAGAGGCTCATGCAACTGCTTTAGCCGAAGGCTTTGTTGGTACAGATGATAGTTCTTTAGTCGAGCGTGTTGGCGGAGAGGTTGCTTTGGTCACTGGCCCTAGGGATAATATTAAGCTTACGGTGCCAGAGGACTTTGGACCAGCAGAGGCAGCTCTAGCAAGAAGGCTAAGACGAAGGGGTTAACTAATATGAAGGTGGGCTTGGGATATGATGTCCATCCTTTCAAAGAGGGTAGAAAGCTCATTGTCGGTGGAGTTGAAATCGATTATCCACAGGGTCTAGATGGGCACTCCGATGCTGATGTTTTAACCCATGCCATAGCGGATGCTATTTTAGGAGCTGCTCGTTGCGGTGATATTGGCGAACATTTTCCTCCATCTGATCCAAGCTTTTTAGACGCTAATTCTTTGGATCTATTAAAGGAGTCTGCACGTATCGTAAGAGATGCTGGATTTGAAATTCGCGATGTTGATAGTGTAATTATCGCTCAAGCTCCAAAGTTTTCTCCTTTTAGAGATGCTATGCGTCAAAATATTGCCACTGCACTAGACGTGGATATAACGTGTGTTGGAATTAAAGCAACAACTACAGAAAAATTAGGATTTACAGGGCGCAAAGAGGGTATAGCGGCAAGTGCTGTTGCTCTTTTAGAGGAGGTAAATTAAAAGCGATGAAGGTTTACAATACCCTTACACGCAAAAAGGAGGAATTGGTTGAAATAGAACCTGGGCATATTGGGATGTATGTCTGTGGTCCTACTGTTTACAACCATATCCATGTAGGTAATGCTAGAACTTTTGTCTCTTTTGATGTGATTAGGCGCCACCTAATTGAGTCTGGATATGATGTGACTTTTGTCTCGAATCTAACGGATGTAGATGACAAGATTATCAACCGTGCTAACGAAGAGGGGCGTAGTGCTGCTGAAGTTGCCGATGAATATTCAAAGGCCTTTATCGATGCTATGGATGCTTTAGGCGTTATGAGTCCAACGATTAGACCGCGTGCCACTGAAGAGATCGACTCGATGATCGAGATTATACAAATTCTAATCGATAAAAACTACGCTTACGAAGAGCAGGGTGATGTCTACTTTTCAGTCAGGTTCGATTCAGACTATGGAAAGCTTTCTGGTAGATCGATCGATGAGATGATTGCCGGAACTCGAATCGAAAGCGATCCAAAGAAGCATGATAGTGCGGATTTTGCACTCTGGAAGGCTGCAAAACCAGGAGAGCCTTCGTGGGAGTCGCCATGGGGCAATGGTCGTCCAGGTTGGCATATTGAATGCTCTTCGATGTCTGCTAAGTATCTAGGTCAACCTTTTGATATCCACGGCGGTGGAGTTGATCTGGTCTTTCCTCACCACGAAAACGAGATTGCTCAATCTGAGTGCTGCCATTCTAAGAAGTTTTGTAATTATTGGATGCATGGTGGCATGCTGATGATTAATAGCGAAAAGATGAGCAAATCTGAGGGAAATTTCCTGTTGTTAAAGGATGTTTTGGAGCAGGTTGATGCAAAAGTCTTGCGCATGCTAATGCTTCAAACACACTATAGAAGTCCCTTAGATTATTCTGTTGAACGCATTGAGGAAGCAACAATCTCTTTGGAGCGTATCACAAACTGCCTTAGAAATATCGCATGGGACATCGAGCAACGCTCAGGCAAGATTGCAAAGACAGATGAAGAGGTTATGGCATTTAAGCAGTTGGTGGAAGAGACTAAGACATCGTTTATTGAAGCGATGGATGATGATTTTAATACGGCCTCTGCGCTTGGTGCAATCTTTAAGTTAGTTGGAGAGACTAATGCGTTTATCGCTGATGGCTTATCATCTGAGGCCGAGATAGAAGCTGCCAATTTAGCTCATGACATGGTTGTCTATCTCATGGGTCGCTTTGGTATCGATCTCGTTGAAGATGCTAACGAAAGCGATAAGTGGCCAGATGCCATTTTAGAGATCGCAGTCGAATATGCCGATTACTTAGGTCAAGATAAAACAAGGGCAGCTGATGAATTGCTAAACAGGCGAGATCAAGCAAGAAAAGAAAAGGACTTCCAGATAGCGGATACTATTAGAGATTCTTTAAGTGAGCTTGGTTTTATTGTCGAGGATACTCCATCTGGAGCGAGGCTTATATATCAAGCCTAATAGTGTGTTTATCTAGATCCAGAACGATTTTTTAGGGAATGCAAGATGCAAAAAAAGCATCGACAATCATCATTCAAGGGTTCGAATACAAATTTAATCGTTGGTAGACGGTCTGTTTTAGAAGCTCTTGAAGCCGCAGTGCCAATTGAAAAGATTTTGCTCTCTAATAGTCTTCAGCACTTTGATGGCCTTGATAGACTCATCTATATCTCGGATAAAAAGGGAATTAAAATTGAGCATTTAGACCGTCAAAAAATCGACAATCTTGCTCATGGATTAAACCATCAAGGTGTAATTGCTAAGACTAAGCCTTACGAATATAGCTCTGTTGGTGAAATTATGAGCTCTTGTCAAGATGATAAGGCTGCTTTAGTGATCATACTTGATCATATTACCGACGTGGGAAATTTTGGTGCGATAGTACGAACAGCTGAAGTCTTGGGAGCTAGTGGCATTATCATCGCACAGAAGCGCTCTGTCGATGTTGTGGCGCTCTCGTACAAAACTTCTGCAGGAGCAGTAGCACGTATGAAAATCGCTAAGGTTGCTAATATTTCTAATATGATTGATAGGCTTCAAGAAAATGGTTTTTGGATTGCTGGCGCGTGCGAAAGGGCCAACAATACATGTTGGGAGAGTCCTTTTTATGGAAAGATCGGTTTAGTTATGGGTTCAGAGGGAAAGGGTATTTCTCGCCTTGTAGCTTCAAAATGTGACTTTTTGGTCGGTCTTCCGCAGCGCGGAGAAATTGGCTCGCTAAATGTGTCGTGTGCAACGGCTGCCTTGGGATACGAATGGCTAAGACAGTCTATGCAAAAAGGTTTATTTACAAAGGATGGCGAAGAGTAATTGAGTCCGCTTCATGATACCAAGCCATTGTTGATAGCAGATGGATATAACATTCTTAGGTCATCTAAGACATATGAGGATTTTTTTAATAGCTTAGATTATTTCGATGATGCAATTAGCCCTGCTAGGGAAAAAGTAATCTCTGACGTTGCTGCATTTGCTGTAGGAAAATTCGAAGCCGTTGTTGTTTTTGATGGCGGTGGCAATGTGAATTCAGATGGAAAGCCAATTATGGTTGCTGGAGTTAAGGTTATCTTTTCACCAAAAGGAAAAGATGCTGACACAGTAATTGAGCGTTTAGTCTATGAAGCTAAAGAAAATGGCAGAGAAGTAGTGGTGATTTCATCGGACTGGGCTGTACAAAATGCTACGTTTACTGATGGCATTATCAGAATGTCTTCCGCTGGTTTTGGCCAAGAACTCGCTACTATCGATGATGATATCGAAGAGATTTCAACAAGTAATTCTAAGATGACCTTGGGTTCTAGAATTGATTCAAAAACTAGAGCAGCACTTGAAGCTCTCGCAAGAAATGCATCCTTTGGCGGTCACAAAGATGAAAAAAGTTGCTAGATGCAATAGACTATGCATTTGGCTCAAGAGTTAAAGGCTCTTGCTCCTCTCAAATATGGATGCTGGTGTGGCGCAATGGCAGCGCAACGGTTTTGTAAACCGTGGGTTGCAGGTTCGACTCCTGTCACCAGCTCCATTTTTTTTATAACATCCAACTTAACATCCCATATCAGCCTTGATCCACAAAGAGACGATACGAGTAGGAGTTCACAATGTTCCACCCATATCGTCTCGTTTTATAGCGAATTCAGGCATTTTTAGCTGTTAAAAGGCTGTCGAAAGCAAAATAGAAGCAAAATATTTGCAGTTGTTCGTGAACTTTTTTCTTCTCGTCACAAAAATCGACGAGTAAAAAGCGGCGGCGAACGGCAATGTTTGAGCTAATAAAACTCAAAAAATGTTAGTTTAGCGGGCAATATACCGTATGCAAGAATAGATACACCCGGAGGCGTGTAAAAGTTTGACGAGACCCGATTGAGTGTGTAATATTCCATTTTGTCTTTGCGATTAAAAGACAAAAAAGCAACTTGAAAACATAAGAAGCTATTCACCAAAAATTGGGAGTGTGCCCGAGTGGCTAAAGGGGACGGGCTGTAAACCCGTTGGCTATGC
>CAZLCK010000050.1:0-10579 GCA_964558235.1 uncultured Coriobacteriaceae bacterium | reverse complement strand
GCCGTTTGCCCAGCTGGCATAGGGAAAACGGCCTTCTTTAGCTGCAAAAGTCAGGTTTTACCTTTGAGTATAGACGATTTTTGATCGTTTTTTTAAGCTCGAAATGGGCACTGAGCTAAACGTCGCCTTGACTGAGAGTCTTAATAAAACTTATACACTATTGCCGCACAATTGTTATAAACAAGTGCGATGATTTAGCCGACTTGCACCACTCATAGCACGCAATCGGATTTTATTGTTTCTTTTACCGTTAATGTTCTTGCATCACCAATACTGTAAGGTGATAATTTACCGAGCGTTCAAACGGGTATGAGTATGACAATTTAGGCATGACACATTGCTTTAGTTAGATACAAATACCTAAGTTTGAAGATGTGTCCCCATCGTCTAGCGGCTAGGACGGCGCCCTTTCAAGGCGCAAACACGGGTTCGATTCCCGTTGGGGGCACCACATTTGTGATGATGTCCGGGGGTGAATAAGTTTTCGCACCCGGATTTATTGTTTAAAATACGGTTTACCAATTATTGAACAGCATTCGAGAAAGTCTGCTAAATTGAGCAAGACAATCCTTCCACATTTAAACGTAGTCATCCTATGCGGGCAAACAGGAGGAAATCTCTGGCCTCTAGTTTTGCCAAACACTCCGCATGAGGTCACAATCTTTCCTGGCCAAGAAAAAAGCTTGCTTGGAAAGATTATAGACAGGTGCGAAGATCTCACACAAAACAGAATCATCTTGATGTGTGGGGCAGAGTGTGAAAAAGCCCTCAAAGACGCGGTAAAAACTCAAAAACTTGGTGGCAAAAAAGGCTGTGAGATCGTTGTGGAGCCTTATAGCAGGGGCGACATTTTTTCAATAGCGTTGGCTGCGTCGGTTTTAAAACGTCGCGATCCAAATGCATACATGCTAATTGTGCCTGCAACTTTAGATATTAAAAAGGCTGACGAAAAATGGGAACAGGCAATTACAAGAGCATATCGAGTGGCAGCAGAAGATTTGGTAGCTGTTGTTGCAGGAGAAAAGCAGATTGGATCCAAACCTCGTGATTTGCTAAGACCATCGAGACAAATTAAAGGGATTGTTGGAGCACAGCATGTCTCCAATTTTGTGTGTTCGCCAACTCAGGCACAGGCAGTTCGCTATCAATCACTTGGATTTTTATTTTCCAGTGGGATTGTTCTTGCAAGAGCTACAACAATGCTTGCCCAAATGAGTAATGTTGCAAAGACCTCCGATAGTCTAGAGTGCCAAGGGATCGACAGAATTGTCGAAACTGCCAACTTTTTGGTATCGGTTGGAGATTCAAATTGGTATACAAACGAAGCACGCGACGTTATTGCCTCTCTGCCACTGACGACACTTGCAAAGAGCGTCTTAAGCAACAGTGATGATATAGCTGTAATCCCTACAAGTTTGGAATTTTTTGAGCTGAAAAATTTACTGGATATAGATCTTGTTATGCCACAAAACTCCCAGCAAAACAGGCTCAGTGAAAATGCTTTGGCGCTAGATAGCACAAATACAACAATTTATGGCGATTCAAAACTAACAATTGCGCTTGGATGTTCAGATACCATGGTTTTACACACGCAAGATGCAATTTTAGTCGCAAATAAAGACTCTTTGGATAGCGTTAGCCAAGTAATTTCTGCACTTTCTAGAATTGATGCTCCCGAGCTTGAAAAAACTTCAGTTTCTACCGATAGCTGGGGAAGCTCTAGAGTGCTTTTTGAAACCGATCTGTGTTGCGTAAGAATCATCAATATAATTCCCGGCGGCAAAATTGGTGAGCATATACCAAAAAAATACAGAGAAGAGCGCTGGATGCTACTAGATGGTAGGGTGATGATTCACACTTCTACTACAAGAAAACATCTAAAAATTGGAGAATATTTCTATATTGGCTCAAACAAAGCACGCAGCTTGACCGATCAAAGTGAAAATGGGTCAACTCTACTTGTTGTTGGTTTTACAGATGCAAAGGATAAAACTACAACTGAAATATAGAATGCAACTGAGATACAGTCAGAGTTTTAGGTTTAAACATGTCTAATCCCATCAAAAAGAGGCTTAATTCAGTTTTAGGTTATGTTGCCGATGATAATGGCGAATTTAGCTTAGAGTCATTTAGTCGCGTTGATAGTGCAGTTTTATCCCTGTTCTCCTGCTTTCAATGGAATATCTCGCCTAAGATCGATAATTATTTGAATAAGTTACAAAACGCCCCAAAGCTGATTGATTTGTACGACGAGACTTTGTTTCCTGCAATCTTTAGTTTTAAAGAGAATTATGAATGCGATGAAGCGCTTTTTATTTTGGCTTGTGCCTCTAAACGATGGCAAAATGTTCGAATAATCTTTCATCAAAAGATCTTTGACGAAAACATTTCTGAACAATTTTCTGGAACTGCATATCTACTCACTAGCATAGACGATTGTACAGACAGCGGCGCAGATAAAAGTCGGGCGAGATGCGTACCCGATTATAAAAGAAGCGGGTCGGCTGATAGTGAGAACAACAACACAAACAATAACTTCATTGGACAAAGTTTTATCTACGTTGGATTTGCTGGAACAGACGCTTCTTTAGCGGGTTGGAAAGAAGATTTTATGCTCGCATATTGCGAGGAGATTCCATCGCAATCCCATGCCGTCACATTTCTTCAAAAAATTCTTGAATCCACAGATCTACCTGTGATTGTCGGAGGTTACTCCAAAGGCGGAAATCTTGCGATGTATGCAAGTGCAAAATGTGATTGTGCTAACAACGAACGCATCTTTAAGGTATTTAGTCACGACAATCCTGGCTTTAGTCTGATTACATACCAAAATGCTCAGATAAACAGCCTGAGTAACAAACTCGATAGAACGCTTCCGGTAAATACCACAGTTGGTGCTATTTTAAATAACCCAAGTGAGTATTTGATTGTAAGAAGTGCAGCACATATGTTTTGGCAGCATAATGCCTATACGTGGATTGTTGAAAACAGGGATTTCATCTACGCAAAAGATACGTCAAATTGGTCAAAAGCGTTCGCTAACATCATGGACAGATGGCTTTCACAGCTAACTTTTGAACAGATGAGCGCTTTTACTGAGACTGTTTTTAGCATTATTGGAGCAGGCGAAATAAAAGACTTCACATCGATTGATTTCGCAGCTAGACGAGCACAACTTCTTGAGATCATTCGCCTTGATCCTAGCGTTTATAAAATGATCTTAGTTCTTGCTGCACGATTAGCTGGTTCGTCGATTAGTGCGACAGCAGCACTTCTAAATAAAAAGCTTTTCTTTCAAAAGTAGTGCTTTTAGTAACTTTTATTTTGACTGCTCTCTATAGGCATGAAAATCGCTTAACTTTTCACCCCTCCACACCTCCCACCTGTTGCGCGAAGAGGTGAAAAGTTGTGCATGAAATCGCTATTGTGTCACAAATAGTGCACCTGTGAATCCAAAAAATGCGAGCAGAACAACACCGATTATGATTCTGTACCAGCCAAAGGCTGTAAAATCATTTTTCTTGATATAACCCATTAAGAACTTGATAGCGATTACAGATGTGACAAAAGCTACAGCAATCCCCACAACCAAAACTACAATCTCTGTTTGAGTCATAACCATTCCATCCAAAAAATATTGGACAGATCTAATTAGACCCCATCCCAACATAACCGGAATAGCCAGAAAAAATGTAAACTCGGTTGCAGCTGAGCGAGATACGCCACAAAGCATGCCTCCGATAATTGTCGACCCTGACCTCGATGTGCCAGGAACAATCGCGAGCATCTGAAAAAGACCGATCTTTAGCGCTGTCTTCCAATCGATCTCATCAACTGTGTTGATTTTGAAGATTCCGTCTTGCTCTTGTTCTTGTTCTTGTTCGGCGTCATCTGCATTGATCGCTTTAGCATTTTGGCGAACAAGCTGACCAGTTTGTGGATCTTTAATGTGTTTGCCACCCACATTTACACTCGAGCGTGCTGGCAGTACGCCACTTGCAGCTAGTGCAGCCTGCCTTTTTCTATTACGCCTTTCAAGAATAATAAAAACAATGCCATAGGCTATAAGCATTATCGAAACCGTTACAGCATTATAAAAATTTTCCGTCACCCAATCATCTGCAATAACAAAAATCACAGCCGCAGGTATACACCCTACAACAACCCTGCTCCAAAGCCGCCAAGTTGCCCTCTTTTGAACTGGAGTCTTTTTACGCGAAAACGGGTTGAGTTTAGAAAAATATAGAATAATAACTGCAAGTATTGCGCCAATTTGAATAACGACTAAAAAGAGCTCTAGAAATTGAAGTGTTACATCGAGTTCCACGAACTCATCTACGATTATCATGTGACCTGTTGAGGAGATTGGCAACCACTCTGTAATCCCCTCAACAATACCTATAAACGCGGCCTTTAGAGCCTCTAAAAACATTAGCTACTCCTCGCACCAATTCTTTAAAATATTTTTTTCATTACCTTCAGTTGCAATGTTTTGCGTGATCGCACTCACACGAGAATTTGGAGGAACAGATTCGGTAACAAATGCACTACCTCCGATGATTGAACCTTCGCCAATTACGGTTTCTCCTCCAAGAATTGATGCATTTGAATAGATTGTTACGTTGTCGCAAATCGTTGGGTGACGCTTTTTGCCTGAAAGCCTTTGTCCACCTCTAGTTGAAAGCGCACCAAGAGTAACGCCCTGATAGATCTTGACGTGCTTGCCAATCTTGGTAGTCTCCCCAATTACAACGCCAGTTGCATGGTCGATGAAAAAGTACTCGTCGATCTCAGCACCAGGATTGATATCGACGCCAGTTTGAGCATGCGCATATTCGGTCATAATCCTAGGGATAAGCGGCACATTCTCAACATAAAGCTCATGAGCAATTCTATAGACAAAAACTGCCAAAAAACCTGGATAAGAAAAGATGATCTCCTCTTTGCTTTGAGCTGCAGGATCTCCATCAAAAGCAGCCTGAACATCCTTTAAAAGCATACTTTGGATATCTGGAAGCTTGTTAAAGAAGCAATCGCATATCTCATCTACCTGCTCTTCAACATTACAATCGCGCTCTTGACCCTTAGGGGTTTGCTTTTCGCATCTAAACATAAAGGCTTCATTCAGCTGACGACGCATATTTTGCCTTAATTTGATAAGCGTTTCGCCAATGAAATACTCTGGATTTGTTCCCGTTGGAACCTCGTCTCCAAAATAACGTGGAAACATCACTCGCCTAATATCCATGATTATATCGATGATAGCTTGGCGATTTGGAAAGTGGTGCGAAGGATCAGTGAAAAAGATCTCTTCAGCATCATAATTTTCCGCAATTTTTCTAACTACACCTTCTAGATTAAAATCCGACATCGACCCTCCTCAGGCATTTTGAAGGTATTTGTCATATCAAGACATTTTACAATTGAGAGAAAATAAAAATCACCTTTGTTAATATACGATCAATCCCTCTCGAAGAGGTCGCGCGTATAAACTTTATCTCTTACATCTAATAAGTCATCATTCCAACGATTTGTAACGATACAATCTGCACGCGACTTAAACTCATCAAGATCGTTAACAATCTCATGTCCAGCAAAATAATCATCATCTAGGGTTGGCTCGTAGATAATAATTTGAACCCGACCAAGCAAAATCTCTTCCATCACACCCTGTACAGAAGATGAGCGAATATTGTCCGAACCACTTTTCATTGTAAGACGATAGACACCAACAACCGGATCAATCTTACCCTCGATCTTAGAGAGAACGCTTTTTGCAATATAGCTTTTACGCGTTCGATTTGCATCAACAATTGCGCCGATAATGTTTTGGGGCACATCGTGATAATTGGCCAAAAGCTGCTTAGTATCCTTAGGCAGGCAATAGCCCCCATATCCAAAGGATGGATTGTTATAACCATCACCAATTCTAGGATCTAGGCAAACTCCCTCAATTATTTTTGAAGTATCCAGTCCTCGAATCTCTGCATAGGTATCGAGCTCATTAAAGTAGGCTACACGAAGAGCTAGATAGGTATTTGAAAAGAGTTTTACCGCCTCAGCCTCACTAGATCGCATTGTCAATATAGTTGGATTTTCCTCTTCGCAACACTGTGCAAGCAGATCGGCAAAATCTTTTGCCATGTTTTTGAGTGCTTCGGTTGCTTTGCTAGGAGAACCCACGATGATTCTCGAAGGATATAGATTGTCCTCTAATGCATGGCCTTCACGTAAAAACTCTGGAGAAAAAATAATATTTGCTTGCGAATATTCTTCAAAAACAGAATCCGTAAAACCGACTGGAACTGTCGATTTGATGACCACCAAAACGCTTGGATTTACCGAAAGAGCAATATCTAAAGTAGCTTTTACCTTTGAAACATCAAAGAAATTTTGCTCGGTATCATAATCGGTTGGAACTGCAATAATCACAACATCCGAACTGGCATATGCTTTTTTTGCATCGAGCGTTGCAGATATTGTTGTCTTCTCATCGCAAAGAGCTTCTTCGATTAGAGCATCGGAAATCGGAGATATGCCTTTTTTAATATCGTCTACTTTTTGTTTGACGACGTCAACACACGTCACTTCAGCTTTCCGTGCCAAAAGCAGAGCTACCGAAAGACCCACATATCCAGCTCCTGCAACAGAGATCACTTTTTGAGACATAAGTTATCTACACCTATATTTATACTCATCTGATACTCATTTATACTCATTTGCGCTTATCAAGAAACGACGCTTAAGCGATTGCGCCCTTAACAACTTCTGCCAACTTGGGATCACGAAGAGCCATCTTTATATTTGTCTCTAGCCAAGTCTCGATTGTGCCCGTATCAAATCCATCTGCTGGGTCAATAACAAGCGCATACATCTCTTCTTCTTGCAAAACTGCATCCAAGGCATCGGTAAGCTGAATTTCCCCACCAACAGTTGGCTTAGCATCGCGCAAAAGCTCCATAACCCTATGTGACAAGAGGTATCTTCCAAAAATAGCTAGATTGGATGGAGGATCCTGAACGGCTGGCTTTTCAACTAGAGCATCGATCTTCCAAACTTTTTCGCATAGCTTCTCGCCAGAAATAATTCCAAAACGGCTCACCTGATCATCTGGAACAGGAAAAACAGCGATCACATTTGCGCCGTTATGCTCTTTGTGGATATCCAACATACGAGGCAAAATATTTGAATCTGGAACAATCACATCACCTAGCAAGATATAAAATGGATCGTCGCCAGATTCCTTATCTGCACATAAAATCGCATGTCCTAGACCTAGCTGTTCATCTTGATAAACATAGCTAACCGGGAGTTCACCTGCTCGCTCAACAGCTAGCGCAAAATCTTCTTTTCCATTTGAACGCAAATGTTCAACAAGGGCACTATCTGGCGCAAAGTGATTTTCTAAAGTGTGCTTATCTCGTTTGTTAACAACTACAACCCTATCTGCTCCAGACAAAACCGCCTCTTCAACTACGTATTGAATTACAGGCTTACGCAAAACCGGAAGCATCTCTTTTGGCTGCGACTTAGTTACGGGCAAAAATCGTGTACCAAGACCTGCGGCCGGGATTATAGCGATCATCAAAAGTCTCCTGAATAAACTGGGATAACATATCTTTCATGCAAAATAATACCGCACACTAACTGCGTTTATATGATCATACCGGCGAGCTTTCAAAAACTACTAGGAAATCTTTGGCTAAAAATTTAACTAGCCATAATTTGTTTTACAGGAGGATCTGTGCTCAAGCTAGATTCAACATGGTTTGATTTGAAAAAGATTATGGACTCGGGGCAATGTTTTAGGATCTATCCACAAACAGATGGAAGTATTGTTGCGATTAGCGAAGATAACTTTGTTGTTGCAACGCTTTCAGAGGATGGTTTTTGGGAGCTTGATTGCACCGATAATAAAGAAAAAACCTATTGGGAAAACTATTTTGATGCCAAAACCGATTATAAGACGTGGTTTGAGTCGATCGACCCTAGCGATGAATACCTAATGCACGCGAAAGTTGTCGGACAAGGGCTTCGTGTTATCAATCAAGATCCGTGGGAGACCTTGATAAGCTTTATTATTTCGCAAAGACGATCGGTTGCTTCTATTACAAGTTGCATTGAAAAGCTTTGCGCAAAGTATGGAGAGCGTATCGATACTAGCGGCCACAACGTCGAAAAACCTATCTTTACTTTCCCACAGCCTGAACAGCTAGCTGGACTTTCTGTTCTAGATCTAATTGACTGTTCGATGGGGTATAGAACCGAATATGTTATCGATGCTGCTCAGCGAGTTGTAAGTGGAGATATTAACTTAGAAGCTCTAACACAAGTGGATGACCAAACTCTTTTAGAGCAGCTTATGACTATCAAAGGCGTAGGAATTAAAGTTGCAAATTGCACGGCACTATATGGATTTAGGCGCCTTGGACTTTTTCCAATCGATGTTTGGATTAAGCGTGTATTAGATGAGCATTATCCGGATGGCTTTCCAAGTGAGAACTACCCCGGATATGCTGGTTTCTTGCAACTTTTGATGTTTTATGAAGCAAGACACTAACCAAGAGTGCATTGCGACGATTCTGATAAGTAACAGTTCTTGTAACTACTCCCATTTCCTAAGAGTTCGCGGGACAGCTCGACTTTTTGGCCTACAGCTCGACCTTTTACCAGCAGAGTTAAGCCCCCAAAGCACACAGGGTCAAGCCCCAAAAAACAGGGTCAAGCCCCCAAAGTGCAGCCTGTGAAAGCGAGGCTTATAGAACACAAGCGACTTTGAGAGCTTTACCGATGTTTAGGCTAATTCGCCATTAATTAAAATAACGCTCGAGCAGACCCTTAAAAGCTTTGCCGTGACGTGCTTCATCACGAGCCATCTCATGAACAGTATCATGTATTGCATCGAGATTGTTCTTCTTTGCACAAACTGCAAGCTCAACCTTGCCAGAAGTTGCACCATACTCGCAATCAACACGCCATGCAAGGTTTTCTTTGGTGGAAGCCTTCATATTTGCCTCGCACTCCTCACCCAAAAGCTCGGCAAACTTAGCTGCATGCTCTGCCTCTTCGTATGCTGCCTTCTCCCAATATAGACCGATCTCTGGATAGCCCTCGCGATGAGCAATACGTGCCATGCAAAGATACATTCCAACCTCAGAGCACTCTCCATTGAAGTTAGCCTTAAGCTGTTCGAGAATGTATTGCTTGTCCTCATCAGAAATATCTGGGTTGTTCTTGACGGTCTTGGCATAGACTCCATACTCGTGCTCAGCAGCGAGCTTCATCTCGCCCTCAACCTTCTCGAATTGGCTTGCTGGTGCGTGACAAGTTGGGCACTCAGCTGGGGGCTCTTCGCCTTCGTAGACATATCCGCAAACCTTACAAACCCACTTCATAATAATGACCTCCTCTTTGGCAAGATCTATCTTGCCCTCTCCTAGGAACGACTTTTTCTTTTAAGCCGAATTTGATTCACACGCTTGACAGGTAGGACAAACTCCATCGAACTGCATCGTGTGACCTGCAATACTGTATCCAGTGGCCTGGGCAGCTGAATCATCTACATCTGTTAATAGCTCAATCATCACATCATCGACTCGGCCACAGCGATTGCATTTAACGTGATAGTGCTTAAACGCTCTTTGGTCAAATCGATCAGCACCGTCATTGATTCTCACTCGGCTTATCTCTCCCTCATCAGCTAACCTCGCCAATGTTCTATAAACCGTAGCTCTTCCAATGCTTGGATGCTTTGTGTGCACCGCCTCGTAGACCTCATCAGCAGTAGGATGATTGGCCAGCAAGCATAGCTCCTCAGCGATAATCCCTCTTTGAATTGTTTTACGGCTGGTCATATCCTGCCACCTCCTGTCTTGTTGATACTATATCTCTATTGAGATCTAATATCAATAGAGATTTTAGATCTTTTTTTGCGAATGGTGAAACGGTATAAAAATTTGTTGAACGAGACAGCAATGACGCTGCCTTCTTAAAAGCTTAAGAAGGCACCAACTGCCGGTTGCTAACTCGCGAATATTAAACTGTGAAAACGAGCGTCGATTTAAGACACGAACCTTTTGTGGAAGCTTTATAGGCTAGAGATAGACAGACCCAGGCTGGATAATCTTCAGTCTGGGTCAATATTGCCCTTAACAATGTTCTACTCACATTAAAAGTCAGGATTGTAATTTCAACCAAACAAAAGGAGACATGACTCCACAGTTCAACCAAAAATCAGGACACTGAAAGCAGAAAGAACCCTGAGCAAATAGTTATTTTTCAGAATTCTTGTCTCTATGGGTGTCACGGAACGGAAATAGACTGCGTGCAATTACCCAAAGGACCCCTATAGTCTCTACTAGGCTAGCAGTCATCCATCCAATTATTATTTCATCAGAAATATCCCAACCCTTGTAGAAAGAATAAATGAAAACCCCTAAGTCGCATATTGCAAGCTGACCAAAAACAAGAATCATTGCCCCGATACCAAGCTTATTGCGTAGCTTGTTCTCTCCATCTAATCTACCATTTTCAAGGTTTTGGTTAGCGATCTCGACCTCCATCTTAGCGATCTCGGCCT
>CAZLCK010000049.1:0-11024 GCA_964558235.1 uncultured Coriobacteriaceae bacterium | reverse complement strand
GGGGGATGCGTCTCTAGCGCGTCCCTAGCGCACAACAGCAGCGCAAAAACGCATTCGATTTCTTTCGAAAGATTTAACCAAAGAAATTGCAAAATGCGTGATAGTATGTTTTGGAAGCTTTTATATATAACATAAACGTAGTATTAAGCAGGAGCGCTCATTACAATGAGCTCAACGTCCAATAGAAAATCAAATAATGTTAGATGCCGTTATTCTACTCATCAAAGTGAGAATGGAAGAGCTGCTGGGTTTTCTGTTGCTAAATTTCAAAATAACAACAACTCCATGTCTGAGATGTGGCGTAAGCGCAATGAACTATTAAGTTCACAAGAGCGTCGTGCTAAAGAAAATGCTTACAGATCTAACTCTTCAGTCACCCAATCGAGTTCGAGCAATTCCAAGTCGACCTCAATTGGTAGCAGAATTTCATCATCTAATAGATCAACATCTATGACATCTGGCACATCCGCTATTTCTGTAAGATCAACCAATAACAATCTTACTTCGTCCAGACGGTCTAAAAGCGCTCCTAAAGATCTAAATATATCTGTTATGAGCTATAATCCCGCAAAGGAATCTAGCATTGCAATATCAGATAGCCCTTTCTTGAACCCCCCAGATCTTCCAAAGCAATTACCTGGGGTCTCAAAAAAATCCAATAATAAAGCACCTGACGAAGCAGATAAATATTCAAGATCTTCTACTCAAGAAAAATATTCTACAGGCAAGGTTGTTTTTTCTATTGGGTCTTTAAGTAGCAAAGCATTTGTGATTATTGTTGCTTTTGCAATAGTTGCAATTATGGCCTTGACAATCTATCCTGCAGCGCGTGAATACTATATTTCTATTCGTCAATTAGATGCAGCAAATGCTGAACTTACACAGGTTGAAGATAGAAATAGTCAAGTGCAGTCTATGATAGATGAGCTATCCACTGATTCCGGAATTGAAGATTACGTTAGAAGTCAGTACGGATGGGTCATAGACGGCGAAGAGGCAGGAGTTGTAAGTGGCCTTGTAGATGTTGAGGATAGTGAAGATACTACGCTTCCGTTAGCTGTTGAATCGGGAAGTGTACAAGCAAGTGATTCACTAATAAATGACATCCTAGATTTTATCTTTATGGTCGATGATGACGCCTAAACTTCAGGAACAAAAGCGCCGTGCCGTCATTGATATTGGTACTGTTACAACGCGCTTAGTGATAGCAGATTGCGATGGTGACAGAATCGATACCCTATTAAAAAAAGCTGTTATTACAGATCTCGGCGAGGGACTAACTGAAAGCGGTTACTTATCCTCTGACGGACTTTATAGAGTTGGGCAAGCTCTGAAATCTTTTAAAAGCATCATCGGTGACTACAACATCTCCATCCAAGGTGATAAAAATCTAGGCGAGCGAAATGTTATAGCCATTGCCACATCTGCTGCTAGGGACGCTAAGGATTCAAAGCGATTGCATGAATTATTAGCAGGTTATGGGCTCTCTTTGGAAATAATTTCTGGTCAGCGTGAGGCTCAAATCGCCTATCTTGGTGCTACAAATGGCTTTGCTGGTAGCGACATTTTAGTCTGTGATATTGGTGGAGGATCAACAGAGCTGATTTTTGGTCGAGGTAATGTAAATGAAGATATGGATGGAGTGCTAAGGCATTCTTTTAATGTTGGATGCCGTCGAGTTACAGAGATGTTTTTAAAGTCAGATCCAGTCACTGCAAAAGAGCTACAGGATGCCAGAGAGTGGACATCTTCGCAATTTAGTACCTTCAAAGATGCAATAGATACTAGTGGATCAATAGTATCTTCTTTAATCGGAATTGCTGGTACGGCAACATCTATTGTCTCCTTGTTAGATGAGATGGAAGTCTATGATTTCAAGAAAGTTCATGGACGTATAGTTAAGAGATCGGCTATCGATGAGTTGTTTGAAAAGATCTCTACTATGACAGTAAAACAGCGAAAGTTTGGCCTAAAGGGACTACAACCTGGTAGGGAAGTAGTTATCGTTGCTGGACTTTTGATTATGCAAGAAGTTATGACCATGGCCGGTGTCGACAATGTTATTGTTAGTGAATCTGACGGGTCAGTTGGGCTTTTAGCCAATTGGCCAGATTGTACTTAGGGTAGACTTGTTCTAAACTGGTTCTTGCTATCTTTTAGCTTTCACATTGTTGCGGGGGCGTGGCGGAATTGGCATACGCTGCAGACTTAAAATCTGCCGCCCACTGGGATTGAGGGTTCGAGTCCCTCCGCCCCCACCATCGTTTCTTAATTCAGTATAATTTTTCAGAGTTCGTAAATAGTTTCGTGGTATAAACAAACTATGATTATTGGTTGTTGTGCTCTATATAATTTTGGAGGGGAAAGCCTTGGATAATCGCAGAGATGCTGTAAAAGCATATTTTGAATCTACACCGATTTTGTCTTCGCTAGTTAAGCAGATGTATGTCTTTGTAGCTGTGGGGTTAGGCTTAGGTATCATCGGCGGCTTAATGGAGCTACTAACATATGGAACGCCATATTATGTGGGAATTGTTTTTGAATCCATTGGAATGTGGTGCTTGCTTATCGGAGTTATCGGTGCTCTTGTTAGAAAAGATGACATAATTGCTCTTGCAGTATTAGGGATCATGGCTGTATATGACTTGATTGATTTTATTGTTGGCGCTGTGAGCATCTATTGGGTACCACAGTATGCAACTCTAGTTGATGCTATCTGCTTTGGTCTACTAGCATTTTTAATCTATCAACTATCTGATTCAAGAGCGGCTGCTCGCGAGATTCGTCGTCAAACACAAGCTGCAATTTTGCAGCAAAATATCTCTCAGATGACAGTGTTCTGTCAAAATTGTGGATCTACCAATCCATTAAATTCAACTTTTTGTCAAGTTTGCGGGACGAGAGTCGTTACAAATCCTCAGCCAATCAATGATCAAAATGTTGGTGGAGTAGGATATCAAAATGTGCAAAACACTGCTCCTGTTCAACCTGCCACGCCCGTTCAACCTGTTGCTCCAGTAGAATCCGTTTCTGCTGCATCAGTTGAGCAGTCAGCATCTGTACCTGAACAACCAGTTGCTACTCCAGTTGACGAGCCAGCATCTGTACCAGAGCAGCCAGTTACTACCTCAGCAGAGCAGCCAGCACCTGTCTCTGAACAACCAGTTACTACCCCAGCTGAGCAGCCAGTTGCTGTTGCAGAGCCAGTGCCAGCTTCAGAGCAGGCTGTTGACTCTCCTGCAACTCAAGTAACACCAGAGCAAGTGCAAGCAGCAACTCCGGTGGATGAAAATGGAATTTTTTGTCCATATTGCGGAATACTGAACCCACAAGGGGCTGCTTTTTGTAAGTCATGTGGCGGTAAGATATAAAGCATTGCCAGGCTTTTGTATCCTTAGCGCTATACTGTTGTGTATTTACAAACTGAATATTTAAAAACGCAATGATGAGGACAAGCTGTAGGCCAATCCCTCTGCAGAGAGCTTAGCGGATGGTGAAAAGCTAGGTGTGGGACGCCTACAGTATCGCCTCTGAGCAGTTCGTCTGAACTCAGAATTTGTAGATTAGGAAACGATCTTTCCTTGCAAACGATGATTGTAAGTCGAATCGGTGACAACCGTTATCAGTCGTGTTAGGTAGTTGTATGATGCTTTACTTTTTTGTTTACGGCAACTTTTTACATTTTTTGCAACTACATAGGTAATCGCACGACTCTCCGACTCGTTTGCAATCATGGCTCAGGCAAACGGGGAGGATAGAAATGACATCTAGAGCCAATACTCAAAACTCTAAAACTTCGTCAAAGAAGAGCGCTTCTTCTGAGCGCTTTGAGTTAAATGATGTTCAAAACAAAAGTCAAAATCTTGAGGAAATAGATTTAACCGAACAGGGATATTCAACTTTAGCCGATGAAATTGATAAACCAATGACGGGCGCTAGGGCACTTGTAGCGGCTTTAGAAGATGAGGGTGTTGAAGTTATCTTTGGTTATCCCGGAGGAGCGGTTCTTGATATCTATGACTCGTTGATGGACTCAAAAAAAATCCGACACATTTTAGTTAGGCACGAACAGGCCGCTGTGCATGCAGCAGAAGGCTATGCACGTCAAAAGGATACTCCAGGTGTTGTTCTTATTACTTCTGGCCCTGGATCTACAAACGCTGTTACAGGTATTACAAATGCCTATATGGATTCGACGCCACTTGTGGTTATTGCTGGACAAGTTGCAACATCGTCAATTGGAACAGATGCATTTCAAGAGGCTGATTTTTTGGGAATTACCCTTCCAATTACAAAGCATAGCTATCTTGTGACCGACATAGATAATTTAGTCCCCGCAGTTCATGAAGCCTTCCATATTGCATCAACTGGCAGACGTGGTCCGGTGGTCATTTGTGTTCCAAATGATATTTCTAGTGCAAAAACTACATATGTTAAGCATGTAAAGAAAGTTTCTATTCCATCTTATAGACCAACTTATAAAGGAAATGCTAGGCAGATTAGGCAGGCTGCTTCACTAATTTGCGAATCCGCAAGACCTGTGATTCTATCTGGTGGAGGAGTAGTTGCTGCCCATGCTGAGACAGATCTAAAAAACTTAGCAGAGATTCTACAGATTCCCGTTGCTCATACATTGATGGGTCGCAGCTCTTTTCCACAGGAGCACTATCTAAGTTTAGGTCAGGTGGGTATGCATGGTATGCCTGCAGCAAATACGGCGATTATGAACTGCGATCTTTTGGTGGCAGTTGGAACTAGATTTTCAAATCGCGTTACTGGTAAGGTTTCGGAATTTGCTCCACATGCAAAGATCATCCATATCGATATCGACCCCGCTGAAATTGGTAAAAATGTGCGTGTTGATCTTCCTATTGTTGGAGATGCTCATGCTGTGCTAAGTGAGCTATTTAGCCAGATTCAGACGATCGAGCCTGAGACAAAAAGTATCACATGGCTAGAGCGAATTGATTCATGGAAGACCAATTTGACAATTGTCGATCCAGAAAATGATCCCGAGATCATAAATGCTCATGAAATCTTTGAACAGCTAAATGAAATTACAAAAGATTTAGATGTCATATTCACAACTGAGGTTGGAGAGCATCAAATGTGGGCGGCACAGATGCTAAATGATAGAGGCCGTGCAACTTTTATCACATCTGGAGGCGCTGGAACGATGGGCTTTGGGTTTCCAGCTGCAATTGGAGCTCAGATTGTCAACCCAGATAAGCTGGTGATCTGTCTTGCTGGAGATGGTTCAATCCAGATGAATCTACAAGAAATGGCAACTGTTTCAGAGCTCGGTCTTCCTATAAAGGTGATCGTCTTTGATAATGCTGCTCTTGGCATGGTAAGGCAGCTCCAGGAGGTCTATCACAAACGTAGATATATTGCGACTGATCTACCTAGGATTCCTAACTACGAACTCTTAGCAAAAGCATATGGCTGGCAGGGCATATCTGTTAGCGACCCTAAAGATCTGCATGAGGCGCTTGACAAGACTATAAATGCAGAAGGCCCTGCGCTTTTAGCAATACAGATGTCTAGGGTTGAACTAGCATTGCCTATGGTTAGAAATGGCCAATCTCTTTTGCACATGATTGGCGTCGCCGACTTATCGAAAAACAGTGCAATATAGGAGAGTTTGCTATGGAGATGCTTCACACACTTTCAATTCTTGTGAATAACAAATTTGGCGTTTTAACTCGTATTACAGGGCTTATATCTAGGCGCGGTTTTAATATCGAATCTTTGGCCGTAGGAGTTACAGAAGATCCATCGCTTTCTCGTGTGACACTGGTCGTTCGAGCCGATGATATTGGTCTAGAGCAGGTTTCTAAGCAGCTTCACAAGTTGATCGATGTTTATAAGATTAACGATTTTACAAAAGAGGCCTCGGTCTATCGTGAGCTGGTTTTGTTTAAAGTCAATGCGTCAGCTGACACGCGCCATGAAATTATCGAGCTTGTAAATGTATTTAGAGCAAAGATTGTTGATGTAAGTAAAAACTCTATGACTATCGAGGCAACTGGCACGGCAGATAAACTTCAAGCAATGGAAGATTTGCTTAGAGGATATGGGATTAAGGAGATTGCAAGGACAGGAAAGATCGCGCTTTCAAGGGGAAATTAAAAATGGGCAATCATTTTTAAAGTGGTAGTTTGCATGTGTTTTAGAGATAGTTTGGTTTTATCTTTGATATTCAAATGGCAAGATTGATTTAGGAGGAATAAAGATGCAAAAGAAGTATTTAATGACACCGGGGCCAACACAGGTGCCATCTGAAGTTTTATTAGCTCAAGCTCGTCCTATGATCCATCATCGTACACCAGATTTTAATAGTGTTGTAAGAGAGTGCGCTGAGGGACTTAAGTATGTTTTCCAAGCTCCAGATAGTGATGTTTGCATCTTTGCCTCCTCTGGAACAGGAGCTATGGAAAGTTCGATTGTCAACTGCTTCTGCACGGGAGATAAGGTCATAGTCTGCGAAAACGGCAAGTTTGGCGAACGTATGGTCGAACTGGCAAATGCCTATGGTCTAAATCCTATCGTCTTGTCTTATGGATGGAGAAGCTGTATAAATCCACAGGATATCGCAGATGCTCTTGAAGAAAATCCTGATGTGCGTGGAGTTATTGTTACCCAATCAGAGACTTCTTCTGGAGTTCTAAATGATGTTAAGACCATTGGGGATATCGTCAAAGATTACCCTGAGTGTGTCTTTATTGTTGATTCCATTACAGGAATTGGTGCTGTAGAGATGCGAGCCGATGAGTGGCATATCGACTGCGTTATGACTGGATCTCAAAAAGGGTTAATGCTTCCTCCAGGATTAGCGGCGTGCACAGTTAGCAAGAAGGCATGGAAGGCATATGACAGGTCAAATCTGCCTAAGTATTATTTCGACTGGGGTAAGTACAAAAAGAACCTTGAGAAAGATACTACTCCATTTACGCCAGCAGTCTCATTGATGATTGGTCTAGCAGAGTCTCTGAAACTCATTCGCGAAGAGGGCATCGATGCTGTTATTGCACGTCATGCAAAACTTGCTGAGGCAACGCGTAAGGGAGTTGAAGCTTTGGGCCTAGAGTTATTTGCTCCTGAAGAGGGTAGAGGAAATGCTGTTACTCCTGTTGTTGTTCCAGATGGAATAGATGGAAAAGAGCTCGTCAACATCATGAAGAACAAATATGGAGTAACAATTGCCGGTGGACAGGCGGATTATGCTGGAAAGATCTTTAGGGTTGGCCATCTTGGTTATGTTGGCTCGTTTGATGTAATTACAGTTCTAGCTGCTTTAGAGATGGCTTTAGCTGAGTTGGGATATTCGTTTGAATCCGGCGCAGGCATTAAGGCAGCCGAGGCCGTTTTGATGGAGGACTAATCAAAGATGAAGATATTAGTTGCAGACAAAATTGCCGATAAGGGCATAGATATGTTGCGCAACGCCGGGTATGACGTTGATGTAAGAACTGATCAAACTGAAGAGCAGATCGTTGCAACCGCTGCTGAGTACGATGCAATAATCGTAAGAAGTGCCACCAAGATCACAAGGCCAATTATTGAAGCAGCTATAAATCTCAAGATTATTGGTAGGGCTGGAGTTGGTGTCGATAATGTCGACATCGATGCAGCAACTGAAAAAGGCGTTATCGTTTGTAACGCACCTACATCAAATATTATCTCTGCCGCTGAGCAGACTATGACTTTGATGTTGGCTATTGCTAGAAAGACAGTTGCAGCAAATAATTCCATGCAGGCTAAAAATTGGGAACGTGGAAAATTTAAGGGCAACGAGCTCTATGAGAAGACCCTTGCAATCTTTGGACTTGGAAGGATTGGCGGATTAGTTGCTGAGCGCGCAAAGAGCTTTAAAATGCGCCTAATTGGGTATGATCCATATTGTTCTAAGCAAAGAGCCGAAGAGCTTGGCATTGAGCTATATGACAACGTAGATGATATCTTGCCACAGGCCGACTTCATCACAGTGCATCTTCCAAAGACCAGGGAGACAATTGGCATGTTTGGCAAAGAGCAATTTGAGAAGATGAAGCCAACTGTCTATTTGGTAAATGTTGCACGTGGTGGAATCTATGATGTTGATGCGCTCGCTGAAGCTGCCAAAGAGGGTAAGATTGCAGGCGCTGCAATAGACGTCTACGAAAAGGAGCCATGCACCTCTTCTCCATTGCATGGGTTGGATAATATCATTTTGACCCCTCATTTAGGAGCAAATACAAAAGAAGCTCAAGATCGTGCCGGAATTCAGATCTCAGAATTTATCATGGATGGCCTTGAAGGCAAGATGGTTCCAACTGCCTTAAACGTCGCTCAAATTCCAGAGAATAATATGTCTGTTATGCAGCCCTATATCGAGGCATGTCAGCTTACTGGTAAGATCCTTAATCAGCTCGCAGCTGATTCTATTACTGCTTTGCAAGTAACTGCTTGTGGAGAGCTTGCAGATTACGATTCAACAATTTTGGGTACTGCAGTTTTGCAGGGAATCATATCTGAAACTACAGATGAACGAGTGAACTTTGTTAATGCTGACCACCTAGCAGAGGAACGAGGAATTGGCCTATCCATGCAAAGCGAGAAAGCCTGCCCTGGATACGCGGGCATGGTCAGAATCAAGGCAAGAGCTAATGGCCAAGATCTCGAGATAGGGTGCACAATTTCTGGTCCTGATGGACATATTAGAATCGTTAATGTGTTTGGATATCGTTTTGACTTAGCACCATCGAATAATGTTTTGATAATGCAGTATATCGATGGCCCAGGACGTCTAAGCAGAATTACTCCTGTATTAGGAGATGCAAATATTAATATCTCTACAATGCAAGTAAGTGCAGCGCCAGACAACAATATTGCAACGGTTGTCTTTAACCTAGATGACCCTTGTTCCGAAAGTGTAAGAGATCGTTTAAGAGCTGCACTCGATGAATTTGACCTGAAGGGAGTATGGTTTATCCATCTATAGGATCAAAATACGCCGCGAGCAAATTGAGAAGCGATCGAGATAAGTATTAAGCTGTCTCGATCGCTTAATATTGAACGAATAATATTGGCTGACGATCTTTAGAAGGAGGAATTCGTCATATGGCACGTAAGATAAAAATCTTTGATACAACCATGCGCGACGGTGAGCAATCACCTGGTGCATCAATGAACGCTGACGAGAAACTAAGGATCACCAGCCAGCTTCTACGCCTTAACGTGGATGTTATTGAGGCAGGTTTTCCAATTTCTAGTCCCGGAGATTTCAACTCTGTTCGATCTATTGCAGAGCTTGTTGGAGACAAGGCAGTTGTTTGTGCTTTGTCCCGTGCAGTCCTAAAAGATATTGACTGTGCTGCCGAGGCTTTAGAGCATTGCAAGCGTCCCAGGATTCATACAGGTATTGGAGTTTCGCCAAGTCATCTTCGTGATAAGTTGAGGATTACTGAAGATGAGGCTATAGAGCGCGCAGTGACAGCTGTTAAACATGCCAGAAAATATACTGACGATGTTGAATTTTATGCTGAGGATGCAGGAAGATCTGATTTTGATTTTCTTGCAAGAATAATCCAGGCTGTCGTAAAAGCTGGCGCTACAACAGTAAATATTCCTGATACAACCGGATATTCGATGCCAGATCACTTTGGCAAGCGCATCAAATATTTGATGGACAATGTTGATGGAATCGATGATGTGACGATCTCTGTGCATTGTCATAACGATCTCGGAATGGCCACCGCACTTTCTTTGGCAGGAGTTGCAAATGGTGCTACTCAGATTGAATGTGCTATCAACGGTCTTGGCGAGCGTGCGGGTAATACCGCTCTCGAAGAGGTTGTAATGGCTATCAAGATGCATGGCGATGAGCTCGACGCGTATACAGATGTTGTTGCTACAGAGCTTACACGTGCAAGCAAGCTTGTCTCTTCTATCACTGGAATTCCAGTTCAGCCAAACAAGGCTATCGTTGGAGCAAATGCATTTTCTCATTCCTCTGGAATTCACCAAGATGGTGTCATCAAAAGCCGAGATACCTATGAGATTATCGATCCAGCAGATGTTGGAGCAGGTGGTAGCTC
This sequence comes from uncultured Coriobacteriaceae bacterium, assembly GCA_964558235.1. GTDB lineage: Bacteria > Actinomycetota > Coriobacteriia > Coriobacteriales > CADBOM01 > CAZLCK01. The sequence continues at coordinate 945 of CAZLCK010000049.1, read as the reverse complement.
GATTATTCTTTCCGCACGCTCTGGTAGAGCTGCTCTTCGTGAGCGTCTATGTGCATTGGGATATGAGTATTCAGGAGAAGAGCTGGATAAGATCTATGAGGCATTTTTGAATATTGCTGACAGGAAGAAGGAGGTCTACGACGAAGATCTCGAAGCTTTAGTTGGAGAGCAAGATCGTACAGTGGCGGCGGTTTACTCTTTGAAAGCTCTTCAGATCTCTTGTGGATCTCCATTGATTGCAACTGCAACTTTAACGATTATTAATGAGGAGACTGGCGAAGAGACTACCGATGTTGCCTTTGGAACTGGTCCAGTTGATGCAGCATATAAGGCTGTAAACAAGATTATCGATGCCGAAAATGACCTATTGGAGTTTAGTGTCCAATCTGTCACTCGTGGAATTGATGCGCTAGGGGAAGTTGCTGTACGTATTAAAGCCGATGATGGTGAGGTATATGCCGGCAGAGGAGCCGATGGAGATATTATCGTCTCTTCGACAAAGGCATATCTTAATGCGCTAAATCGCATGTTTAACGCTCGTCGTCGCAAGGAATCAAAGTAGTCTTGCTTTTCTTGTGTTAGATGGCTAGCAATATCGATCTATTTTGATTGATCTCTTTTAGTTGAGAAATGATGGTTGAGTAAGGATAATCGAGTAAGGATGATTTGATAAGCTCAAGGCGCTATAGATAGATCTATAGGTATTAAGATACCCAAAAGGTATTAAGGTGCCCAAAGATCAAAGACTAAGTGAATAAAAATGCAGATAAGGCTGAGTTTTCTTTTTAGAGAGCTCAGCTTTTGCTTTGTATTGCATGTGGCTTTTGTGTTTTCCTCTTGTGGGGTGTTGCAACGTTCGCTAGAACTCAAGCCCTTGACAAAAATATGCGGGGGGGGGGGGTACTCTTTGTAGATTGTATGGACATAAAAGATCAGCTTGAGGCT
>CAZLCK010000048.1:9698-11445 GCA_964558235.1 uncultured Coriobacteriaceae bacterium | reverse complement strand
TAGAAATGTAGAATTATTCTTTGAAAATCACCGATGAATCAAAAAAAGAAGCACTGCAATTTAAGGGGGTTTAGAAGCACATCGTTTGCCTATACAAAACCTAACGGCGCGTGGATGTCCCTAACGTTTCGGCAAGAACTTCTACAAATGATCTATAGCGTCTTTTAGTAATCTTGCCACTATTCAGAGCCTCCAAAATGGCACATCCTGGTTCATGCACATGCGTGCAATCATTGAACTTGCAACTTTTAGATAGCTCAGCCATCTCCGGAAATGCCTTCATAACACCCTGCACCGCTCCAGTGAGCAAAAACGATCTCAGACCCGGAGCATCGATCAAAAAACCACCATTTCTAAGTTTGATCATCTTTCTCGAGATTGTTATATGTCTACCCTTGCCATCTGTAGCTCTAACCTTGCCAGTTTTTTGGACATTAGTACCCAAAATGGCATTTACTAAGCTAGATTTCCCAACTCCAGACATCCCCAACATTGCGGCAATCTTCCCTTTAGGAATAGATTGAGCAATCTCATCTATCCCCTCGCCTGTTTGACTAGATTCTACAAAAACTTCAAAGTCATACGAGATCTCTAAAACGCTGTCTAGTTCTTCTTTTCTATTCTTAGCAAGATCAGCTTTACTAAGAACGATTACGACATCGCTTCTGCTTTGACATGCCAAAGCAATCTCACGCTCTAGATGCGAAAGACGCTGCGAAATGCCCTCAAGTGGAGTAACGATAAGCACGATATCTATATTGGAAGCCAAAACTTGCTGGCCAGATTTTTTAGTTACATCAGCTCTATAAAGTGCGTTTTTTCTATCGAGGATTTTAGTGATAACTGCAGTATCGTGGCCTTTTGGAAAAGCAACTATAACCCAATCTCCGCAGGCAGAGAGCGTTTTTGTCCCTTTAACAAGCGCAATAGAATGATCAGCTCTATCTATACCTCGTTCGCTACAAACTAGTGGCAGGCTTCTATCAAGGCTAATTACTCTTCCAAGACAAATATATGTATCTTGTGGATAGTCTCTCTTGGACTTTTCAATACTTGAGTTTGCTAGTTCGATCAATTCATCGCTGAGATCAAAATCTTTAAATAAGATCTCCGGAGCTTCAGCAAAATCAAGATCACTAGTTTTATTCATCCAACCATACACCTAAAACCTATCTAGTCCGCTCCCATAAACACCTTCAAACAATTGGCGGCAATCCCTCTACATACTAACAAAATAATTGATATGCAAAGCATTCTCGGTTCATTTTCACGTATTGTCCGTATTGTCGCAAAATCGCTTCGAAGGATTTGCGTGGAAACTTCTCGAACTTACACACCCCTGAGAGTTGCACGAAGCGAAAAGTTTCGAAGAATTTGCATGGATATCTACTTCTCCTTGATAGCAGACCAAAAAGCATTAATTCGTAGACCTTCGTCCTATTAAGACTGCTATCATTTGCCTAATGAATATTTTGACAATTAGAAGGGATGCCGATGGCATTCGATTGTTTATCGCAAAATCGCACAATTAGAGATATTCAAAGAGCTTTTATTGAGATACTGAACGTTAAGCCCCTTGAGCAGATGACTATTTCAGAAGTTGCACGGAAAGCAAACGTTAGTAGAAGCACCCTTTACACATATTTTGGAAATCTAACTGATATCTATGACAGTCTGCTTGAAGAGATGATTAATCGAATCGCTCCAATTGGTAATTTTAGAGGAGCTTGTGCCTACAAAAAATGTA
>CAZLCK010000048.1:0-9598 GCA_964558235.1 uncultured Coriobacteriaceae bacterium | reverse complement strand
GTAAAGAAGATAGAATCTCTTCTGTAGATCAGATCCCATTTTGCGAGATAATACGCAATCCACAGGAGCTTGCGCCTTTGATAAAAGAGTCCAGGTTTTTACCCACATTACTGCAAATGCCAGGCATTATCGAGAAAAATCATCTTATTGAAAAACTGATGGATGAAGGATATGACTATCAACAAGCTCATGCAGCTTTTGTCTTTCAGATGAGCGGATGCTTCGCAATTAGCACGATGCTTTCTGTCTGTGATGACGATTGGCCAAAGATCAAGGAAACTATCGACTCAATTTTGATGTGAGAAAAACGTGCCCTGCTCGGCACACTCAAAAAAGGGCGCTGGAAAACTCCAACGCCCGGTTTTGCTACAGCCAAATCTTTTAGAAAATTTATACGCTGAGATTACCCGCAGCGGTAATGATTTCACAAGTTGCGATTAAGCAATAACCCCACTGCTGATTTGTGGAAACATCGCACTGTGAAGAAGCAACCTTCTCACCAGCATTAAATGCTTCGGTGATATTGTCGTCCTTAAAAGTCTTGGTGTAGGAGTAGTTGTAGAAGACCTTACCATTACCATCAGATCCAGTACCGAAGCTGATAAAGTGATATTTGAAGACTAGCTCTAGAGCTTCCTCATCACCAGCATTCTTTTGAAGGTTCATCCTTGTCGACCAAAGCATTCTACCTCTGTCCCAAACACCTTGGCACTCTAGATCAGAAGAAACTGCAACTGTAAGACCAGCGCCCTCAGCGGTATACTCAACGGTGCCCTTACCTTGCAAAGCACCACCCTCAGAGATGGAAACTTCATCACTTCCTATTGCCTTAAGAGCATTGATGACCCCACCAAGATCATCGGCAGATAGAACGTAACCGGCCTTATTGGTAGCTATGAAAGACTTCATGTACTCTAGAGCTTGCTCGGCAGACATTGATGATGGCTGATCATCAGCAGAAACACTTGCAATAGCAGTAAAGTTCTTGGACATTTTGTACCACCCTTTTTAAAAAGCATCACTTATACTACAAAGCTTGTCTAAACAAATATCTTTGATTCCCAAGCTCTAAGTATCATAGTTGGTCTTAGAATCAAAATCGCGTACGTATTTACCCTAAATGATCGAAATCGTACAAAACATGCAATTTTGTACGATTTCAACTCAAAAAGTATTGTTCTAGTGACTTTAGTATTGTTCTAGCAACTTTGGCGATGGGATCTTTAAAGTTCCAATATGTTTCTCTATATGCCTCTCTACGCTAAAGCTGCATGCAAAATCATGCCCAACCTTTGTGGAATATCTTCAGAAAGTCTCATAATATCATCGGAAGATATTTTTTCTTGCACCATTCCTGCTGCCATATTTGTTACCAAAGAGACTCCCAAAACTTCCATACCGCAGCTAGATGCAGCTATTGCTTCACAGACTGTCGACATTCCAACAAGATCAGCACCCCAAGCTCTAAATGCTCTAATCTCGGCTGGTGTTTCAAAAGAGGGACCTTTAACTCCGATATATACACCTGTTTTTAGATCAACCCCACTATCCTTGGATGCAGATACCACCTTTTCGATAAGCTTTGGTGAGTACAGAAAGCTCATATCACAAAAGGCTTTACCAAGACGTTCATCCATCGAATAAAAAAGAGGGTTTTGCCCGGTAAAGTTGATGTGATCTTTGATGAGAATAAAATCTTCAACCTTATAATCAGCATTGATTGCACCCGCTGCATTAGTTAGGATGAGCGTTTTAACTCCCATAAGATGCATCATAAAGATCGGAAATGCCACCTGTTCAGGAGTATACCCCTCATAAAGATGGATCCTTCCCTGCATACAGATTGTCTTCTTGCCTTCCAGCTCTCCCAAAATAAACTTTCCAGGATGGTCTTTGTTTGTACTAATTGGCATTCCGTCAATTTCTTCAAAGGGGATCTCGCGCACAATTTGCATATTTGATATTGCGTCACTTAGACCGCTGCCTAAAACAACACCCACCTCAAGATCCCCTTGAAACTTCTCTTCAATCTGACCGGCTGCTTTTGTTACTTGGTTATAGTTGATCATCGCCTATTAAATCCACCTAACTTAAAGATATCCATTACAGATTTATCGCTACGGAAGTTCGTATCCTAGATCTCCAAAATCGTCACTAAATTCACCGAAGTCCAGATCCTCAAGATCAACAAGAACCGGTTCGTCGCCTACCTTGCCCATATTCTTGATAGTAAAATTACCGCCCTCATCTAAATCGACCAGAACCTGACTATTCTCCCCAATCTCGCCAGCAACTATAGCATTTGCAACTAGATCAACGATATTTCGCTGAATTAACCTCTTAAGTGGCCTTGCTCCAAATACAGGGTCAAGACCATCAATTGAGAGCTGATCCATAGCTGCAGGCGATATATCGAGCGAGATATGCTGTGCAGCCAAACGAGAACGAACATCACGCAACTGAATATCGACTATCTGATCGAGGATGGATATATCGAGCGGATGGAAGGTAATTATATCATCGATCCTATTGATAAACTCTGGCTTAAATGTAAGCTTTAGAGCTTCCTCAACAACCTTTTGCTCATCTTCCTCGCCTGCCTCACCACGTTCAGCAAACTCCCTGATCGCAACGGATGCAGCATTACTTGTCATAATGATGATCGTGTTTTTAAAACTGACTACACGACCTTGCCCATCGGTTAGTCTTCCATCATCGAACACTTGAAGTAAAACGTTGAATACATCCGGATGAGATTTTTCGATCTCATCTAGCAAAACTACAGAGTATGGACGACGTCTTACAGCCTCGGTAAGTTGTCCGCCCTCCTCATATCCAACATAACCTGGAGGAGCACCGATTAGCCTTTGCACACTAAACTTCTCCATATACTCAGACATGTCGATACGCACAAGTGTCTTTTCGCTATCGAATAACCTCTCAGCCAAGGCCTTTGCAAGCTCCGTCTTTCCGACACCGGTCGGACCTAAGAACAAAAATGCTCCGATTGGCTTGTTTGGATCTGCTAGACCGGTCCTGCTTCTACGAATTGCTCCAGCAACAGCACTAACAGCCTCATCTTGTCCAACAACGCGCTTATGTAGATCGGCTTCGAGGTTACGAAGCTTTTCCATCTCGCCTTCCATCATGCGCTTTACAGGAATACCGGTCCAATCAGCTACAACCTCGGCGATCTCCTCTTCGGTAACTTCTTCTTTTAGAATCGACCCCTTAGCCTGCCTCTCCTCTAGCTCAGCGGTTGCAGTTGCAAGCTCAGACTCAAGTTGTGGAATAACTCCATAACGAAGTTCTGAAGCGGTATTTAAATCACCATCACGAATAGCTCTCTCATACTCACCATTCTTCTCATCTAACTCACTTTTTAGCTGCTGGACATGATCGATAACATCGCGCTCATTTGCCCACTCAGCCTTCATAGAATCAAGTTTTTGCTGAGTTTGCGCCATCGAATGACGAAGTGCTTGAAGCCTTTGCTCAGATGCCTCATCGGTCTCCTTCTGCAAAGCCTGCTCTTCGATCTGCATTTGAGTTAATTGACGCTCAACTTCATCGATATCGGATGGCATCGAGTCGAGCTCTATGCGCAAGCGACTTGCCGCCTCATCCATAAGGTCAATTGCTTTATCCGGCAAAAACCTGTCGGCAATATACCTATTCGAAAGCTCAGCTGCATTCACCAAAGCAGCATCGGTAATTCTAACTCCATGATGAATCTCATACTTTTCTTTTAGACCGCGCAAGATCGCGATTGTATCATCGACACTAGGCTCATTAACCACAACGGGCTGGAACCTTCTTGCAAGCGCAGAGTCTTTCTCAATATATTTGCGATACTCATCAAGAGTCGTTGCGCCAATTGTATGGAGAGTTCCTCTTGCAAGAGCTGGCTTTAACATATTCCTAGCATCCATTGTTGAGTCCCCAGTGGCTCCTGCGCCAACAATATTATGGAGCTCGTCAATAAAAAGAATTATCTTTCCATCAGATTGCTCTACCTCACGCAAAACAGCGGTCATTCTATCCTCAAACTCGCCACGATATTTTGCTCCTGCAAGCATTGCCGCCAAGTCTAGTGAGATAATATCGCGATCTTTTAGCGAAGATGGAACATCTCCAGAGGCGATTCTTTGTGCAAGACCCTCTACGATAGCGGTCTTTCCGGTACCAGCCTCACCGATAAGAACTGGATTATTCTTTGTGCGCCTGCTCAAAACCTGCATTGTGCGCCTAATCTCTTCAGATCTGCCGATAACTGGATCGAGTTTTCCCGCACGAGCATCTTCTGTGAGATTTCGCCCATATTGCTGCAAAGTCTCAAACTGTGCCTTTGTTGTTGGGTCTGTTACCCTTGTGCTTCCTCTGAGTTCTTCGTAAACTTCTCTAACTCTCTTAGAAGTAACTCCAGCCATGTTAAGCGCTTTTCCAGCAGCCCCTTTATCATCGCAAAGTGCGATCAAAAAGTGCTCTGTTGTTGCAAAAGAATCGCCCATATCTGTAGCTATCTTTACAGAATTGTCGATAATCTTGCCTAATTCCATCGATGGAATTGTCCCCATTGGATTACTACCAGAACTCTTTGGTTGCTTCTCAAGCTCCTCTGTGACAACAGCATCTATTGCCTCTGGGCTAGCACCAACTCTTTCAATAATTGCATCGATATTATTTTCCTCTGCATCCAAAAGTGCTTTCAGAAGATGTATCGGCTCCATCATCGCAGATTGACTATCCGCAGCTATGGAATAGGCCGACTGAAAAGCCTCTTGGGCTGTCAGAGCCAGTTTGTCAATCCTCATCATACTTCTCCTGATCGTATTGATTTTGTTAAATATTCCACGGTGCTTTGGGCTCATCATCAAGCTTAACGATAGCCTTAATTGTCTCTTTCATTCTTAAGTCATGTAGCTCTTTTGCCATTCTCTTGTTAGCTTTTTCAAGAGCCTCGACCTGTTTTTCGCTCTTTTCGAGCCTTTCCTCTAAATCAAGAATCCTAATAACTCCCGCTAAATTAATTCCTTCATCGGTTAAATCACCAATCAATTCAAGTCTTTGTATGTCGGCACGTGAATACATTCTCGTGTTGCCCGAAGTTCTCTTTGGAACAACTAGCCCCTTTGATTCATATGCCCTTAGTGTTTGGGGGTGCACTCCAGTTAACTCGGCAGCTACCCCAATCATAAACAGGGGTCTGTTTATATCATCTTGGTACGCCATGATAATTACCTTTCAATTCACTAATCAATGAAGGGCCTTATATTTGTTCCCGATTGCTCATCTGCTCTCATGAGCTCCTTCAAAGCCTCCTCTTGGGAGCTAGTGAGCTTTGTTGGGACTACAATATTGACAGTAATCTTAAAGTCTCCATTGCCAGTTCCTTTAACTTTCTTTGCACCCTTACCGCTTAAAACAAATGTCTTACCAGATTGAGTTCCGGCAGGAATTTTCAGCTTGATTTTCTTTCTATCTGGAGTAGGTATAGTGAGTTGAGTTCCTAGAGCCGCCTCAGCAAATGTTAGTGGTAAATCCATATGAACATCTGCTCCACTCCTACTAAAAACAGGATCACTCAAGATCTTTGTAATTATCAAAAGATCTCCACGCTGCGCATTCTCAGCGCCATAACCACCTTTATTCTTATAGCGGAGCTTTCCTCCATCAACCGCTCCAGCCGGAACCTTTACTAACACCTCTTCAGTCTCGCCAGAATCTGGATTTTTAATCTTCACCTTCTTTTGAGTGCCAGAAAATGCCTCATCAAATGTGATTTCTAGTGTGGTTTGCAGATCACGCCCTTTTATCGGACGTTGGGTGTATGCATTTGCATCTGTCCTATTTGAACCAAACCCGGACGACCAAGCAGATCCAAACCCGCCAAAGTTTTTAAAGAGATCCTCCCATTCCTTTGGCATAGATCCACCAGATGTGGTGGTATATGTCCAAGTTCCGCCAGGAGTTCCTCCGTCAAAACCCCCAGATCCTTGATAGGAACCGACTAAGTCATATTGCTTGCGTTTATCAGGATCTGACAAAACTTCGTAAGCTTCGTTGATCTCCTTGAACTTTTCTTCGTTACCGCCCGCGTCTGGATGGAATTTTTGCGCGAGCTTTCTGTATGCCTTCTTTATTTCATCGGCGGTAGCGTCGCGCTTGACACCCAATATGTCGTAATATGAAGTTTGTTTGGTTGTCATCGCCTGTTACCTCGATATCTTTTATAAAGCCATTGCGATCTTTGGTTTAAGTTTGGTTTAAGTTTTCAACACACATTTGCGTGCTAATTTTATCTATCTATTCTCTAGAAGGTCCCCCTGTTGTCACCACAACCATTGCAGGACGCAAGATCTTACCTCCAAGAATATAGCCCTTTTGATAGATTTGATTTATAGACTCCTGAGGCATCTCGCTATCTTCAACGGTTGAAACTGCTTGATGCAAATTGATATCAAAAGCATCTCCAACCTTTGGATCTATCGCCTCTAGTCCCTCTCTACCAAGCACACTACAGAGCTTGTTGTGTACAGCTTTTATTCCACAAAGCATAGGATCATCTTCTGAGCCAGTTGCGGTATCAATAGCGCGCTCCATATCATCAACAACCTGCAACAAATTGTTGATCAACTTTTCTGTAGCACGCATCTTTTCTTGCTCTCTTTCTTGAGCAGTTCTTTTACGGTAGTTATCCCATTCAGCTTGCAAACGAAGATATCTATCCTGCCACTGAGCAATCTGTTCTTCTGCTGTCGTAGTTGACTCTTCACCTTCAGCCTGCTCAGATTGTTCATCGTCTGCCTCTGCTTTTTCATCCAGCTCTTCATCTAGCTCTTCATCGATGCTAACATCGACGTGCTCCGAGGATTCCTTTTGGGAATCCTCGATTGCATCTTGAGAAGCTACTTGATTGCCTTCCTGCTCAAAAGGAGTCTTTTCAGTAGAAGCACTCATCAGTTCTCATCCTTATTGTCGTCGTCAACAACCTCGTAATCAGCCTCGACAGTATCATCATCGGCAGCAGTGTTTGCAGTTCCAGCCGCACCAGCTTGTGGATCAGCTTGTGCTCCACTTTGTTGATACGCTACCTCTGCCAACTTATATCCAGCAGTCTGCAAAGCCTCGGTCCTCGATTTTATGGTGTCGATATCTCCACCCTCTAGTGCGCTCCTTAAATCAGCAACGGCGGCCTCAACTTCAGACTTGGTCTCAGCAGGAACCTTATCTCCAAGCTCATTTAAGCTTTTTTCGGTCGAGTAGATCAAAGAGTCTGCCATGTTTTTGGTCTCAGCCTCTTCTTTACGTTTTGCATCCTCAGAAGCATGGGCTTCGGCATCCTTAACCATCTTGTCAATCTCTTCGTCAGAAAGTGCGGTAGAACCAGAGATGGTAATCTGTTGCTGCTTTCCTGTTCCAAGATCCTTAGCAGAAACGTTAACAATGCCATTTGCGTCGATATCAAATGTAACTTCAATCTGCGGAACTCCACGAGGAGCAGATGGGATTCCAACAAGTTGAAACTTACCTAATGTCTTGTTGCCAGCTGCCATCTCGCGCTCACCTTGTAAAACGTGAATCTCAACGGAGGTCTGCCCATCTGCAGCAGTGGAGAAGATCTCACTCTTAGAGTATGGGATGGTGGTATTACGATCGATCATCTTTGTCATAACTCCACCGAAAGTCTCAACACCCAAGGATAGTGGAGTAACATCGAGCAGCAAGATACCTTCAACATCTCCAGCTAAAACACCACCTTGTACAGCTGCACCTAAGGCAACGCACTCATCTGGGTTCACAGACATATTTGGATCTTTGCCGGTAATCTTTTTGACAAGCTCTTGAACTGCTGGCATACGAGTAGAACCACCAACTAGTAAGACCTCAGAGATATCTCCCATCGAAAGTCCAGCATCCTTCATTGCAGACTCTACAGGCTGTTTGCACCTATTAAGTAGATCCTCGGTGATCCTCTCAAACTCTGCACGAGTTAATGTATAGTCGAGGTGCTTTGGGCCAGATGCATCAGCAGTGATAAATGGCAGGTTGATATTTGATTGCTGCGTTGCAGATAACTCGATCTTTGACTTCTCGGCCGCGTCACGCAAACGTTGCAAGGCCATCTTATCCTCACGAAGATCGATTCCATTATCAGCTTTAAACTTATCGGCCAACCAGTTCATGATTCGCTGATCCCAATCGTCTCCGCCTAAATGGTTATCGCCTGCTGTAGACAAAACTTCAAAGACACCATCGGAGATCTCTAGAATCGAAACATCGAATGTTCCGCCACCAAGGTCGAAGACCAAGATCTTTTCGTCTTTATTACCCTTGTCTAAACCATAGGCCAAAGCTGCTGCTGTTGGCTCGTTGATAATTCTTAGAACCTCAAGCCCCGCAATCTTACCAGCATCTTTGGTAGCTTGACGCTGAGAGTCGTTAAAATAAGCAGGTACTGTTATGACAGCTTGCGTAATTGTACTTCCAGTGTGCTTCTCCGCGTCTGTCTTTAGCTTTTGCAAAATCATCGCGGATATCTCTTCTGGAGTGTACTCCTTACCCTCGATCATAACGTCGCATCGGCCATCCTTGCCCTTAACAACGTTATAGGAGATTGTGTCACGCTCTGAAGAGGTCTCATCGAAGTTGCGTCCGATAAAACGCTTGATTGAAGAGACGGTGCTCTCTGGATTTGTAACAGCTTGATTCTTAGCTGCTCTACCAACTACGCGCTCACCGCCTTGACGAAAAGCAACAACAGAAGGAGTAGTACGATCTCCTTCTGCATTGATAATAATTGTGGGCTCTCCACCCTCCATAACAGCCATAGCCGAGTTGGTAGTTCCCAAGTCGATACCTAAAATCTTGCTCATTTTCAAGGCTCCTTTCCATGCCCTTATGGGCTAGCAACCCATTGTCAACTCATATGTTTATATGAGATCTTCTTTGTTTTTGTTTATCATATAATCTTAGTGTACAAGTATAAGATTTTCTAACATAAAAGTAAACAGTTTATATAAATTTTAAGCATATAAATTTTATGAGGAGAAAATGTGGCCCTGCGCCGAAACTTTCTATACTCACCGCAACATGCGGGGGTGTAAAAGTTACTTGTGGCTTTCGCGCCACATGAGGAGCAAACGTTATGCGGCTATCTTGCGAGGTCGAAGCGCACGTCAAGCTTGAATACTTTGCTATCATTTGATATGATTTTGTAAGTTATATGAAAGCATAAAGGAGGCAACTATGGCAGCCAAGACCACCCCACTCGGAAATCGTGTGGATGCGGAGCTGAAACGCGAGTTCGACGAGACTGCCGACTGCCTCGGAATAGGCTCCACGGCAGCACTCACCGTGTTCATGAAGAGGTTTGTCGCCGACGGAGGCTTCCCGTTCGACGTGAGGATTCCTGCACCGACAAAGGAGCAGTTCGTCGAAGAGATGTCTGCCCGCTACGAACGCATGCTTGCCGGACACGAAACTGAGCACGACCTCGTAGAGGTATAGATTTGAAAAGGACACCGAACCCGTGTCCGATGTCCCTAAAGATGTTGTCCTGTAGAGGATGTGAGGATGAGCAAAGGGTTCATGCTCA
>CAZLCK010000047.1:0-11475 GCA_964558235.1 uncultured Coriobacteriaceae bacterium | reverse complement strand
TGACCTTTTCATTTTCATAATAGTGGACTCCCCTCCATAGAGAAGCATTGCTTGCAGAACTATAAAATGCCATGGGAGGTATCCTTCGAAGTGCTTAAATTGCTGATTATATTTCACTGAAAATGATGATAAGGGAGAAAAATAAATGGAACAAAAATTGTATCGGTTACTGGGCGTAAACCAGTATCGTAAATTTGTTATCAAGGTAAAGCAGAAATATGACCAATGGCGGGGAAAGTCCGATACAGACAACTATTTTTTGAAAGATTATTCGGAAGATGGGATTATTTTTCTGAAAAGCCAGCTAATAAAAAATGCCAAAATTCATTTGGTTGGCGTTTTAGTTTGTCTACCAGCCGTATTGCTTGTAGACCGTCCGTGGATACAGGCTATTGCACTGCTCATTTTATTACACAATCTCTACTGTGTGCTGATACAGCGATACAACTTAATTCGCATAAATTTATTGTTTACAAAGAGGAACAAGAGAAAGATATATCGTAATACTTTATCATCGGGCCAACCTGACCCGAACTTTCAAAACTGAATATCAGCCCCCATCGGATACTTTTGCTCGACCTGCGGAGCGACGAAGTAGGGCATCCTACGGGGTCAAGTGTCACCCTATTGCTATATTCCCCAACTCTAGGGCGGCATCTATCACCTCATCAAACTCGATGCCTTGCGCACGCTCTCTTCGTCCATGTCCATGCCGGTGACCGTCGTGTCCATGTCCATTGTCGTCCTGCGCGCCATTCCCGTGATTGCCGCGATGAGCATGCCTCCCTTGAGGACGAATTTGTCGGCATAGTCGCTTTTCGAAAGACGCAGGAGTAGGTGTTCGAAGAGGTACATGTTTAGCACCTCTTGTGGTTTGAGGCCGTGTTTCTTTGAGATCGCCCTGACCTTGCCCCGCAGGCTCGCATCATTCTTGATTTCGGCTGTCATGTCAGCACCTCCAGATAGGTCTGCAGCTCATCTCTTACCCCCACTGCTTCGCACATCTTAGCGAGGTGCGTCAGATCGCGCCCATCCATTTTGAAGTAGCCTCCTATGGCATCGCGCATGAGTTGTGCGTCAACTTCTCCCTTTGACCTCTTCTTTATGAGATCAGCTATGGAGCGCTCGGCATCGTAGCATCGAACACGGTTTCCCATGGGAGTTTTCACCTCGATTACGCTGATGCTATACCAAATATTCGTTTACACCATGAGATCTATTTGTGAGATCCGCGTCGCACAAAGCCCGAGAGCTTAAAGACCGTTATCTGTCATCCCATTATGTAGGAGAAAATCAGGCGATAATCTATCCCCACCCTGTATTTATGTCGTATCATCAGTGTGTTTTGGTAATTTTGATGCAGCTAGGTCGGCGATGTCTTTTTGTTGAGCCATTGTGCCGGTATCAAGTCCTTCGAATCTTAGTTCATGACCGTATTTAACTGCACTCTCGCCAAATCTGTCTTTTACTGCGTCAGTAGCTTTTGCGAGATTGCTACTCGATCTCTCATTCGTGCCAGTACTTTTGCTAGATTCTTCGCTAAACAGTCCATCAAAAAGCGACATCTGTTCAGGGTGTTCTCCAAATTCAGATACACCAACACCCACAAGTCTAAGTTCAATTCCACGAACCCAAATTTCATCCAAAAGTTCATGGATTATAGGCATCATCTGGTGTTCATCATCAATTGAGGCTGCAACAGTCTTTTGCGCAGTATGAATCGAAAGATCGTTATAACGTGCCTTGATAGTTATAGTGTGCCCAGCAAGCTTTTTTCGCCTAAGACGCCGTCCAACTTTAGCCGCAAGCATGTCTAGTGCTGCTAATATCTCTTCACGTTCTTTTAGATTTCTAGAAAATGTCTGCTCATTAGAGACAGACTTAACAGATCTTGAGACTTCAACCTTGCTATCCTCTATGCCGCGAGCTCGGGCAAGCATCACAGAGGCATTTTTTCCAAAAATAGAATGAATCAGTCGCTCATCTGCACTCGCTAAATCGCCAATTGTCTCGATTCCTAGGGCCGTGAGCCGCTCTTGTGATTTGTCTCCAATTCCAGAAATCTTATTGACCGGAAGTGGCCATAAAAATTCTTCTTCATATCCCGGGTAGACAACTGTCAATCCATCGGGTTTGTTCATATCAGATGCAATTTTGGCGATTGTTTTTGTTGTGCCAATTCCCACAGAACATGTGATGCCAAGTTCTTTGACGCGCTTACGTATACGTTTGGCTATAGTTACGGGATGCTCTTTTATATATTTTCCGGGCGTGACATCTGCAAAGGCCTCGTCGATAGAGACCTGCTGCAAAAGGGGAGTCTCGTCCCAAATTATATCCATCACATGATGCGATAACTCTTGGTATCGAGGATAGTTGCCGTGAGTCCAAATTGCGTCTGGACAAAGCTTCTTTGCCTGCCATGAGGGCATTGCGGAATGAATACCAAACTTCCTTGCTTCATAAGAGCAAGTGGAGACAACGCCGCGGCGATCGGCGCTGCCTCCAACTATTACAGGTTTGCCTCTCCATTCGGGGTGGTCGAGCTGTTCAACTGAGGCAAAAAATGCATCTAAGTCAACGAGCAAAATTGCCCGCCCTTCCCAGGGTTTTAACTCGCTGCCTTCGCCGTCAAAAAAACTGCTCATAACCACCCGTTTAGAGATACGCTACTGCATTCTGCCTTGTGTAAAACATCCAGTCTTGCACAAAGCGGCCAACCTTGCGCTACTGCATCCAATCTTGTTAAAGCGCTCAGCCTTGCACAAAGCACCTCAGTCTTGTGCAAAGCACCCCAGCCTTGTACAAGGGCATCGCGGTCTTGCACAAAGCACCCCAGCCTCGCGCAAAGCATCCAAAGCTCAATTACTTATTGCCCTCAGCGCGAGAAGCCTTATAGGCCTCGATTAGCTTTTGTGCAACATCGCGTGGAGCCTCTTCGTAGCCTTCAAGCTTAATTGTGTAAGAACCATTGCCGCGTGTTAGCGAACGTAAGTCCTTTGAGTAATAAACGACCTCGGCATATGGAACTCTTGCTTTGATGATAGTGTTACCCAAAGCATCGTGATCCATACCCAAAACGCGTCCGCGTCTAGTCGAAAAATCCCCCATAATTGTGCCGGCGTAGCTCTCATCGATCGCAACTTCAACATTAGCCATCGGCTCAAGGATATAAGGGTCAGCCTTTTCGCAGGCTGCTCTAAATCCAAGACGTGCTGCAAGCTTAAATGCCATTTCGTTAGAGTCAACAGCATGATAAGAACCGTCATAGACTGCACACTTAATATCAACCATTGGATATCCAGCTAAAAAGCCCTCTTCCATAGCTGCTTGTACGCCCTTGTCGACTGCTGGGATAAATCCACGCGGGATCTTTCCGCCAACAATCTCATCTATAAACTCATAGCCTGCACTAGGATTTGGTTCGAGTCTTAGCCAGCAGTCTCCAAACTGTCCAGCACCGCCGGTCTGTTTCTTGTGACGACCTTGCGCTTCGGCTTTTTTACGGATTGTCTCTCGATAAGGAATGCGAACTTCAACGGTCTTGACTTCAATCTTGTTTCGATCTTTTAGTCTTGAGATCAAAAGATCGACAGCTCCTTCGCCTAGGGTCTTAAGAATTGTTTGATGGGTCTCTTCATCACGAGTGAGAACAACACATGGGTCAACTTCGGCTGCGCGAGCAAAGAAGTCGCCCATCTTATCTTCATCATTTTTATTCTCCGCCTCAATCGCCACAGGATACAAAGGCTCTGGGAAAGGAATATCAACAAAGTCTATGTTTCCAGAAGAGCTCAGGCTGTCATTTGTTCTAACATCCGAAAGTTTTGGGATAACTACGATGTCACCAGCGCATGCAAGCGAAAGATCCTCTGTCTGTTGTCCAAGCATGGTTGAGAGATGTGAAATCTTTTCTTTGCTAGAAGTTCTTGAGCAAATAAGCTCATCACCTGGCTTAATTGAGCCGGTAATTACCTTCAAAAATGTTAGTCGGCCAACATAGGCATCGGATAGAGTCTTAAATACATAGCCAGAGGTCTCAGTGCCCGAAGCAACCTTGATTGTGTCGCCATTTGTTAGAGGAATTGTTCCATGTTCAGTTGGTGTTGGGAAAAATGCAACTATATCATCAAGCAGGTTAAATACGCCATGCTCTGTAAGTGTTGAGCCAACATAGACAGGCATAAAGATACCTGTTGCAATTGCTTCTTTTAGAAGATGTTCGATCTCTTGTTGACTAAGCTCTTCACCCTCAAGATATTTCATCATCAGCTCGTCGTCTGCTTCTGCAATCGCTTCAATTAAATTATCGCGTCCTTCAGCAGCAGCATCTGCATATTCTGATGGAATCTCTTCGAGGCGCTCCTTGCCATTATCTATGTAGCGAGCTTTCATTCTCACCAGATCGATGATTCCACTAAAGTCTTTATCGACACCAATAGGTAGAGTAACTGGACCAACTCGCTTACCAAATTTCTCACGTAAAGTATCGACGATCTCTGAAAATACAGCATTTTCGCGGTCGATATGATTTACATATATTCCACGAGCAAGTGAGGCCATAACCGCGTTTTCCCATAGCTTGACCATCATTACCTGTGCACCAGCAACAGCATCAATAACAAACAGCGCTGCTTCAGAAGCATACATTGCCGCAATCGTGTCGCCTATAAAATCTGGAGATCCTGAAGTGTCTAAGACGTTGATCTTAACCCCGTTATGAACGATATTTCCGAGACTGGTTGAGATTGTGAACTTGCGCTTAATCTCTTCGGGGTCGTAATCCATATTTGACTTGCCATCTGATGTGGTGCCAAGTCTGGATGTTTTTCCACCAAGATGAAGCATGGCCTCTGCAAGTGAGGTCTTACCTGCCCCATCCTGACCTACAAGGACGACGTTACGGATTTTGTCAGTGCTGAAGTCAGCCATGCTCTACCTCCAAACTTTTACGAACTTTTAGCGCTCTTTGCAAAGAAGGTCTATTACAGCCTCTGTTAAACAATCAAAAACCAAAGAGACGCTTAAAAGGTCTATTTTTACTACTGAATTTTCCTACAAAAAGCACAAAACAAAAGTGAGAGAGCAAAACTCACTCAAAGAGTTATTTATGCACGAGTTTTTGCAGTAAAACCATTCACTAGCTAATATAAACCACTCGTAACTCAATTTTGAGCAAAACTTATAAATGTTTATTTTTTCTTCTGGTCTTTAATCTTGGGCTTTTAAACTTACCGCAACACCCTTCACACCTCTGGGGGCGTGGAGGGGTGGCAAATATCAACATTGAATCGGGCAAATCTTTACTTCCACCCCTGGGGGCATGGAGGGGTGAAAAGTTGCGCTCTTTAATCTTGCGATCTTGCGACTCTTAAACTTTTAAACTTCTTGAATTGAACTATCTGCCGGCTAGGACTAAATTTTTAGAGATAAGCGCAATATAATTAACTCTCTAGGCATCTCTAAGTATTTGTATGCAAAAGCAGAATAGACCAAGAGAATTGTGCTAAGAGCGTGCCAACTAAGAGCGTGCCAGATAAATTGCGCTAAGAGAGTGCCAAATAATTAGATAAAAAAGTTTCGAAGCAAATGAGTTCAGCAGAATACTCAGCAGAATAAAAAGACTAATACAAAGACCAACAGGAGTTAAACACAAAGAAACGGGGGATGGCGCCAGTGCCACAAGAGTACAAAGACACGATGAATCTTCCCATTACTGATTTTCCGATGCGTGGGAATTTACCAAAAAATGAGCCAAAATGGCTTGAGTTTTGGAATGATATCGATATCTATAACAAGGTTTTAGAGAAGAATCGTGATGGAGAACCTTTTGTGCTTCACGATGGTCCTCCATATGCAAATGGCGCTATTCATATTGGACATGCTTTCAATAAGATTTTGAAGGATTTTGTTATCAAGTCGCATGCTCAACGTGGCTATTACACTCCATATATCCCTGGATGGGACTGCCATGGTCAGCCGATCGAGCACATTGTCGAAGAGAAGCTTGGCCCACAAAAGATGGCAAAGATCGATAAGCCAACGCTTCGCCGTTTGTGTCGCGAGTATGCTGAAAAATGCGTTGATTTGCAGCGTGAAGGCTTTAAGCGTCTTGGTGTAAATGCCGATTGGGATCATCCCTATCTCACTTTTCAACATGATTATGAGGCTGGAAATGTTGAGATCTTTAAGAAGATGTATCTGGATGGCTCTATCTATCGCGGACGAAAGCCAGTGCATTGGTGTAAACATTGCCATACTGCACTTGCAGAGGCCGAGATCGAGTACGGATCCGAAACATCACCCTCTATCTTCGTGCGTTTTAAACTCGATAGTGTGCCCGAAGTCTTTGCAAATGCAGGTGTAACTCTAGAAAATGCCTATGTCTTGATCTGGACGACTACCCCTTGGACTCTTCCTGCAAATACTGCTGTTTCTTTAGCTCCAAATGCTGACTATTGCATGGTCGAGCAGGGCGGCACATATATGCTTATGGCATTAGAGCTTGTTCAAAGTGTCGCTGAGTTCTCTGATTGGGAAAGTTATTCAGTCGTCAAAAGCCAAGGTGGATCTCCTATAACCATGAAGGGTATCGATCTTGCAGGTCTTACCTATCGTGCTCCAATCCGGGAGAACTTTACCGGCACATTTATCTATGGTGATCACGTAACTTTGGATACAGGAACTGGCGTTGTTCATACTGCGCCTGGTCATGGTCAAGACGACTATCTTGTTGCTTTGAAGTTTGATATTCCTTTACTAATGCCAGTTGATGATAATGGTTGTCTAACGGATGAGGCCGCTCCATTTTCTGGTTTAGATGTCGATGAATCAAATCCAAAAATAATCGAGTGGCTAGCTGAGCGTGGCACACTAGTTGCTCAAAGGAATATCGAGCATAGCTATCCACACTGCTGGAGATGTCATCAGTCTGTGATTTTCCGTGCGACCGATCAGTGGTTTGTCTCTATGCAAGCAAATGATCTGCGCGATAAAGCACTAAACGCTATCGATCATGACGTTAAGTGGATTCCATCTTGGGCATCTAACAGGATTGGTTCGATGGTATCTGAGCGCCCCGACTGGTGTATCTCCCGTCAACGTTCATGGGGTGTTCCAATTCCTGTATTTAAGTGCGCTTCATGTGGTGCAACGGTTGCAAATGAACAAACTTTTGACGCTGTTATCGCGCTTTTCGAAGAGAAGGGCGCAGATGCTTGGTTTACAGAGGAGCCCAAGAGCTACCTGCCAAAAGATATTCATTGCGAGGTCTGCGGATGTGATGATCTCGTCTGCGAAAGCGACATCTTAGATGTTTGGTGGGAGAGCGGAGTAAGCCATACCAGTGTCTGTAAGAAGCGCTCCGATGAGGGCGTTCACTTTCCAGCTGAGATGTATTTAGAGGGCTCAGATCAACACCGTGGGTGGTTTCAATCTTCTTTATTGACAAGCATTGGCGCTTATGGTGTTGCACCCTATAAGTCGGTAATGCATTGCGGATTTACTGTGGATGAAAACGGCGAAAAGATGTCGAAGTCTAAGGGCAACGGCGTCGACCCATCCGATGTTATCTCAAAGTATGGCGCTGACGTACTAAGACTTTGGGTTTCGAGCGTCGATTATTCTCAGGACGTGCGCATCTATGATGGAGTTTTAAAGCAGGTCTCTGATGCGTATAGACGCTTAAGGAATACTTTTAGATTTTTGCTAGGCAATTTGCATGACTTTGATGATCAAAAAGATGCTATTGCATTCGATAATCTTCTGAGCGTCGATCAATGGGCGCTAGCTAGACTCTCAAAGCTTGTCGATGAGGTTACCGCAGCCTATACAGATTACAAATATCATCAGGTCTATAGAAATATCTATGAGTATGTTATTGGAGATCTTTCCGCCGTCTATCTGGACGCTTTAAAAGATCGCCTATACTCCGAAGCCCCACAATCTCTAGCGAGAAGATCTGCTCAAACAGTGCTTGCTAATATTCTTGAGGCACTTGTGAGGATGCTAAGCCCCATTTTGAGCTTTACTTCCGAGGAGGTATGGAACAGCTATCCAGAATCTATGCAACATGAAGGACGTCCTGTAAGTGTTCAACTTGCTGGATGGCCAAGTGCCGAAGAGTTTAATCCTGCAATTTCTTTGGCACAACGCGACGAGATCTTTCTTAAGTTTGAACCTGTTTTAGCTGCTCGCGATGCTGTTACAAAGGCGCTTGAGGAGGCTCGCAATTCTGTAGATATCCAAAAGAGCCAAGAGGCCGATGTTTGCTTGACAGTTCCATCGAGTGTTGCAACAGTTCTTCAATCTCTAGAGGCTCAGACACTAGAGGAGCTCTTCATCGTTGCGAATGTTCAGATCGTATCGGACGATTCAGCCGAAGAGATAAAAGCTGATATCAAGGTGATCTCGCTCGATAAGTGCCCAAGATGCTGGAATCACAGACCACTTTTGACTGAGGGCAAGCATAGTGGAGTGTGCGAGCGATGCGCGCAGGCTTTAACAGCGATTGGATACGAGGAAGGCGCCGAATAGTATGACCCGAGGTAGGGCGGCAATTCTTGCTGCTGTAGTTGCAGCTGTTGTTCTTGTATGCGATCAGCTGACAAAACTTTGGGCAACTAATACGCTGACTAGCAATAGTGTCGATGCTATTCCTAATATTTTGGATTTCCAATTAGTCCTTAATCGGGGAGCATCTTTTGGAATGTTAGAGGGTGCTTCCTCATTTTTTATCGCTGTCTCCCTCGTAGTCAGTGCAGTTATCATCGTCTATATGATTAAAAGAAAAACACATCCTAGCATTGAATGTGTATCACTAGGTGCAATTTTGGCTGGTGCTATTGGAAACACAATCGACAGAATTGCCTTTGGCTATGTTATTGACTTTTTGCACCTTAGCTTTTTGGACTTCTTCGTGTTCAATATTGCCGATGTAGCTCTTACTTTTGGAGTAATTATCTGGGTGATCTTTGTGCTATTTCACCCAAAAAGTCCTTTTGCTCTAAACAAGGAGAACGGCGATGTTACAGGGTAGCGTTGTTGTTTCTAAAGAACGTTCTGGTGAGCGTCTAGATGTTTTGCTAAGCGAAATCGATGCTTTTAAGAGCCGAAGTGCAGCAGCAAAGGCTATTGAACGCGGTGAGGTTAGCGTTAATGGCTCTATTCCTAGCAAAAATTTGCGTCTAAAAGAGGGAGATTCAATCGAGTGGAACGTAATGGATGAACCCGAGCTTGACCTAAGTGCGTTTGAACTAGATTTAGACATCCGCTACGAAGATGAGGGTATGCTCGTAATCTCCAAGCCAGCCGGTCTGGTATGTCACCCATCTCCTGGACATTATGGAGATACTCTTGTAAATGCGTTGATTGCCCATTGTGGTAAAGATAATCTTGCGAACTTGCAAGGCGATGATCGCCTAGGTATTGTGCATAGGCTTGACATGGATACATCCGGTCTGATGTTGGCGGCAAAGACCGATGAATATGGCTACATATTGCAAGATGGGATTCGCACTCGCAATATAGATAGGCGATATCTGTGCCTTGTTCATGGATATATCGCAAAAGATAGCGGGTTTGTTGATGCGCCGATTGGTCGTCATCCCAAAATCCGCTTAAAAATGGCGATAAGCGATGCAACTTCAGCGCGTTCTGCGGTTACAACTTTTCAAGTTTTGGAACGTTTTGAAGCTTCAAATATAGATGAGGGCTACACTTTAATCGAATGTAAGCTCTTTAGTGGGAGAACGCATCAGATTCGTGTGCATATGAACTACATCAAGCACTGCGTTGTTGGAGATCCTATGTATGGTAGTGGTACGGCCAAGGCGAATTTTGGTCTTGAAAGGCAGTTTTTGCATTCTGCAAGGCTAACATTTGCTCATCCGATAAGTGGTGTTGAGATGAGTTTTATCGACCCTCTGCCAAAAGATTTAATGCAGATTTTAGATTCTATTGAGGACAGGTCTATGGGTCGAACAGAGTACGGAGTAGAGCTTGCAAAAGACTTTGCTTTGGCATCCACATCCTATAGTCTTTTTTGATTAAGGGCTTTGCAATAATTTTTTATTAGTCCCTACTCAAATTATCAACACTTCTATTCAACGGTTAAAAATCTTTTGCATTTTGGCCTATAGCCTCTAATATCAAAGAAGCTGTCGCCAGAGATCAAAATTCGGATAACCTTGATAGGTATTTACTATATATTTATAATATAAATATATTTGATAGTGGATACATAAAATTCGAGCGGGATGCTCGCAAGGCCGAACTGAACGTTGACAAGCACGCCATATCATCTCGGCACGGAAATCGACGAAGAACGAGGAACGCCAGTATTGGAGGTACAGAAAATGAGGGAAGAGTATGATTTCAGCAATAGCCGGCCGAATCCCTATGTCGAGCGCCAGCGCAAGCCGGTGACGATGAACATCGACATCGCAAATATCGAGTATTTCAAGGCCGAATCAGCTCGCACGGGCGTGCCGTATCAAGTAATCATCAATATGTATTTGACGGAGTGTCGCGAACAGGGGAAGCATCTCTCGTTCGTTTAAACGACCACTAGCCCCTCCGGGTATCCATGAGCCGCTGTAGGCGGCTCTTTTTTTGTTCACTTGATGTACACAGAGCTATGAGGTTTTCTGGTAGCTCGCGGCATGCACGCTGTAGGGTTGCGGAATCGCAGGGCGTCCTCGAGGTATCTCTTCCTCTAGATGAGCTTTTTTGTCATAGCGCGTCCAATCAAAAGTCAAAATAAATTTCCTTCTGATTGTGAATCACAGCATCGGAGTTCTTCACCGAGAGGGCGTAATCTGTTTTCGGTTCTGAGCGGCAATCAAATAAAAGCGCTTATATGAGCTATTTCGTGACTATTTGCCTCGATTTAGCTAAAATATGAGTCATGATATCGCTTGAACAACAACTGCCAGGAGATGTGCTCGCGGGAATTGCCGAACGCATGGTTGCGCGCCGCAAAGAACAGGGACTTACACAGGCAGAACTTGCTGCCAAGGCAGGAGTTAGTCTCGGCTCGCTCAAGCGCTTCGAGCAAACACATCGCATCTCTTTGCTTTCTCTTGTGTGTATCGCCTTCGCACTGGGTTGTGAGGACGACTTCGACATACTTTTCTCCCGAAAGCGTTACGCTTCAATCGACGAGGTAATCAGGGAACGGAAAGCACATGAACGATTCTAGCAGTTCGTCTTTCTGCGTACAGCTATCCCGTGCGCTCAACAGCATCGAGCGCGTGCGTGTTCTCATGCACGGCGAGCATGTTGGAACACTCGCCATGACGGAGGACGGAGCGCTCGCTTTTGAATACAGCGCTGCCTGGATCTCGCATGGATTTAGCATCAGTCCACTGAGCCTTCCCTTGCACGCAGGCGTGTTTGTTGCTTCGCCTCATCCTCTCGGCGGAGTCTTCGGCGTGTTCGACGACAGCCTTCCCGACGGCTGGGGTCGCCTGCTTG
>CAZLCK010000046.1:0-11519 GCA_964558235.1 uncultured Coriobacteriaceae bacterium | reverse complement strand
CCCATTACCTGCGACCCGTGCCGCAACTGCACATAATTAAGGACCGTCGATAACAAAAGAAAATCACCCTAAGGCAATTGTATAAATGGGACTTTTGTTAGATGCAGATGGCATACCTTTTGACTATGAGCTTTTCGCTGGCAATATCAACGATATGTCCACAATGTTGCCCATGATTGATTATTTGCTCGCAGTAGATTCATTGATTATTGCAAAACAAAGTCACCGATATTGCGCATGAGAGCCGAGTGTGACATCGTAGAGAGCCACCCAATACCCTCTTTTTAGCCACAACACTTCTACACCATATCCCAAGTGAGCACAGTATCCTCAGATAAATCAGCTCTGATTGTACGGCCTATAATTATTTCTTCGAATTTAGCAGGAATACCAGTACCTGGACGTTTAGGCATAAGATCTTCCTTTTTAATAACCTCCCCTTTTTTCATATCACGCGTAAGTACAAGGGAACGCCTTGCTTCACGGCGTGGTATTTCCTCACAAGAAAGCACGGTTTTTTCAGGACTTCCAAGCACTTGATCGATCCAGTGAAAATTTTCTACAGCGCGCTTGAAGTCCTCAATATCACCGGAATGGTAGTGGTCATTACCAGGAAGAGTTTTATCAAGCGTGAAATGCTTCTCAATAATCTCAGCACCAAGCAGATATGCAGTAGAAAGCGTCATCATGCTTGAATCGGGAGCTACATGATCAGAATAGCCAATCTTTACATCAGGAAAGTCTCTTTTTAGCGTTTCGATAATACGCAGGTTAGCATCATCAGGTGAGGTTGGATAACTTAGCACGCAGTGCAAAAGAGCAATATCGCTACACCCTACGCGCTTCAGTGTACGAACCGCCTCATCTACCTCAGATAAGTAGGAGGCTCCAACCGAAATCACCATGGGTTTACCCTTAGCACCAATGTGGCCTATAAAAGGCAGATTAGAAAGATCTGATGATGAAATCTTGTAGAAGTCAACATATTTCTCAAGATAATCAGCACTTACATAATCAAATGGCGTTGAAGTGAAATCCATTCCTTTGGCATGAGTGTATTCACAAAGCTCAGCAAACTCAGCTTCACCAAAAGAATCATGCTTTTGGAAAAGTTCGTATTGTGTCTTGGTGGGTTCTTTGGTGGTATCCCAATAAGCTGGTGAATTTTTAGATACGATGGTGGCTGCCTTGTAGGACTGAAACTTTGCACAGTCACAACCTGCTTCGGCAGCGCCGTCAATGTAACGCTTGGCAGCCTCCATAGGAGATATTCCTTCTGCTTTTGCGGTATCGTAGAAGTTAACACCCATCTCAGCAATGAGGTAAGGTTTTGTTGTTTTCATGTCTGTTCCTTTTCTTAAAACTTATAAGCTATTAATAAGAGCCATGACACGACGGCGACCACCGCGTAAATCATGCGACAAGAGCATGTCTTGAAAGCGTTTGCGTGCTTCACAAGAAAGTCCTAGATACATATCAAGATTTGATTTAATTACCTCATCGGGTGGATTTAATCCAAGATAAGTAAAGCCGTTTTCGTTGCAAACAAACCCATGCTTCTCCTCACGACGGTTTTGTGCCATGGCAATTGAGGGAATACCAAGAATGGCAAGCTCATAGCCCGTACGACCCCGGGAAGTCAGCGCAATATCGCAGGCACTCATAAGCTCAGGCATATTGGCCACATCATAGAAAACATCAATATTAGGTTTTGAGTTATACTCAAGCAGACGTTCGATATTTTTCTTAGCTCTCCCTACAACAACTGTGAATTGATATGCTTGATACTTTGGATCGGAAGCTATTATCGCAAGCAACCTGTCGGTATAGTTTTGAGGATCGGCTCCACCGAAAGAAAAGAAAACACGCTTAACTTTTTCTTTAATTTCAATTGGCTTGTAAAACATAAACGTCTTGGAAGCAATATAGAACTGCTCACCTGCATGCACATAAGGCAAATCAGCATCACGATACAGGGCATTAAACACGAGGTCGGCCTTGTATACACCCTCACCATCATCTTCAAAGTTGATGATTTTTGCCTTTGGTAGCACCGAGCGCAAACCAATCATGTAATCGATAGAAGTAGTGAGAATATCATTGATAAAGATAGTGTAGTTCTGAGCTTTTATCTTTTCGAAAAGCTCAGCGATGCCATCCACAGGTATCAGATTATGAGTAGTCTCACCGAAAATAGCGCGATTAGTCTGATTTAAATCGTAATAAATATCGGGCTTTGAGTAGAATTCATCGGCAATTTCAAGGGTGCGGTATATATGTCCAACACCTCGAGTGTTGTTGCCGTTTACATAGATAGCAACCTTTTCCCCTTCAAGATGAGCTGCTACAGCACGCAAGTCATCAAAGCTATCTACGTCTATTCCCTCTACATCTGATACCTCATACACGCCAACACGCTTACCAAAGCGTGTCTTAGGTGTGACACAGGATGCCTTAGAGATTACAAACGCCCCGGTCTCAGCATACTCATTTGGTAGCCATTGGCGATTTAGACGGGATTTATAGTTTGGCACTACACCGTCTTTATCATCATCTGACCATGATAGACGCGGGTCATTTACCACAGATACAAGTGTGTCCAAATCCTTATCAATAGCCTTGCTAATCGCAGCATCCAGCGTATCGACAAAAAGCGTAGGGGAAGTAGATTGCATAGTAACAATCCAATCCCATTCACCCTCAGCAATATCGGTTGTCTCACCAAAGACAGCATCCCATACCACCGCATCAAGGGTTACATCATCTGCACAAAGTTCAGGACTGCGCATACGTACTCTTGCTCCCATTTGCTCTGCGATGATACGTACCTGTTCAGAGTCTGTAGTAACTACTACATCGGTGATAAGGTTAGAATTGAGTGCATTTCTAATGGCGTAGTAGACGAGAGGCCTACCTGCCACGATGCGGACATTCTTATTGGGAATACCTTTAGACCCTGCACGGGCGGGGATAATGGCGAGAATGTTCAATTTTTCTCCTTAAGCAACCTGGAAATGGACTCTTCATTAAGAGGCGATTTAAAAAATGAAATACGTGCTTTTAGCACTTCATCATCCCAATCCCACCAACGAAGCGATTCGAGTTGATCTATCAACTCTCGATCGAAGCGATACCTCATAAATTTCGCTGGAATACCCGATACAATCGAATAAGACCCAACATCCTTAGTAACAACCGCACCCGCACCAACAACAGCTCCATCGCCAATCGTTACACCAGGCATAACAATTGCACCGCACCCAATCCAGACATCATTACCAATCGAAACAACCATATCTTCGTTCTCTAGTGATTCATCCTGTTCAACAACACCAAACTGGGATCGATACGTAAATGCATGGGATGAGGGCCTATCCATTGGATGCGCGACCGCACCTATAGTTACATCCCAAGAAATTGAGCAATACGAGCCCAAGATCGCACTTCTGATCTTCGTATAACGTCCTATGCTCGTGCGCCTCCCTAACTTGACATTTAGCAATTCCGCATCGTGTGCAATATTGACGTAAGATTCGCATGCGACATTTCTTAGTGACACTCTGCTAGCTACTCGAATCCCCTCTTCATTACAACGGAGACGCCAATAGAATGCTTGGACAACATTTTTAATTCTCTGCATAGCAGGTCTTAGAGCTAACCCTATGCTCATCGCACCTTTTCCTTTCATTTGACTCAAGTGGGATAAGCCTGTTCAGCTGGCTGATATGAGATTCCATACAGTAAAACGTCTTGTTAGCAATCCTACATGCCTTGTTCGCCTCGGGATAACCCTGCTCAATCTCATCAAGCACGTGGACAACCATTCTCTTTGCAGCTTTTTGGGCTTTTTTTCTTCCAAATTCCCTATTTACTCCTGCTTTTCTTAGCAATTTCGCTATAGCACGCGAGAAAGTCCTGGAACGAGGTAACGCAACGTGAGTTTCCGAGCCAAGTGCGTCATTGGCACCATATCCTCTGCCATCCTCCTCTATAAGAAAAGTAGGCTTACGTTGAGAGATGTTGTAAAGATGGGCATGTACCCGATAACCAATGTGCAGATCGCATGTGTCGTACACAGTGAATCCTTCGTGAGAATAGGAAATATCAACCGGATCCACTCCAATAGATTTCGCCCATCGCACAAGTTGTGTCTGAGCCATGGCGAGATCCGTATCTGTGAATTCATCGTTTGTCCAGCCCCGATGAAAGACAAGCTTGATCTTCGCGTTTGGAAAAGCTTTCGCAAGTTCTTCTACTAAGAACTTCGGAGAATTGATGCTACGAAGAATAGCAGGGTCAGAGATGGCTATCGACCGTATCTCGTCTCTTCGCGGTGTCTTCAACAGACTTGCTGCCTCGACTTTTGAAAGATCAAACCATGCTGGACATCCCGTGAAACGCACACTGGTGTAGCCGTTTGCCTGGAGTAAGCGCTGTGTGAGAATATCTCGACATCCAAGCCCAAAGCCATCAGATTCTATCCTATCCAGAAGATAACGGGAACGTTCGGAGAATCTGATCCCTTCGATATTTGACGTAGGAGTATAACCACCCATGCCTAATGCAAAGAAAGGCGGTTCGATCTTAGAAATGTCATCCACAAGAGGAAACCTAGTAGGATACATATCAGGCACATATCCGGGACCTCCCGCAAACACGACAGTATCACACGTATTTAGTTCGGCAAGTCTGGAGTCAAGTGGTTTATTTCTGGGAAACTCAACGAGCTTGCACCCATCTATCAACTTGAGAAGCAGCTGCTTGCTCCTGTGAACAATAAGGAAATCTCCAGCGTTTTTGTCTGCGCCAGATAAAAGGGCGATTTTCATTTGCTCTTACTCTCCTTTTTCGATAGTAGCGAGCTAAAAATAGATATACAGTCGTTTAATCCGTTCAAGCGAAATATCCGGGCATTACCTAGGTAGAGAAACCAGAATATGAGCACCTGAATCAAAAGAAGTATGAAGTCGTTATCCACCACATATGTTGGACAGTAAGCAACCAGAGCTGCCAGCGATGCAAGAGCGATCGAAGATCCAATATCTCTCATTTGGCTAAACACTGAATAGCCGTAGAGACTATTTGAATATATAGTGTCAACAAATAGGGTATTAAAAAGCGTAGAGAGGCATGTGGCTAGAGCAATTAGATAGATATCACCAGTTAACAGGGCGGTTCCACAAATCGCAACTCCTCCAATCACCACCTTTATAACCTGTAATTTTAGATACAGATCACTTCTTCCTAACGCCATATATGCTCGGAGATTCGTTGCTGTGAGCATCATGACCGAGTGAGATATACATACCATCTGAAAAATGGGAACACATGGCAACCATTTATCCGTAAGCAAAAGAGAGACAATAGGCTCTGCAGCAGATGCGCAGAAGAGGGCGAGGGGAGCAATCACAAACGTCCCAGTAATGACTGATCTTTTTGCCGCTCTCACAAATGCCTTCTCTTCATCTTGTCTATTTGCAAGCGCCGGAAATATTACATTCTGAGTCGCGTTCGTTGCCATTGAAATAACAGCCATCGGATACTTTCTACCCTGGCTGTAAAATCCAAGGGCACTAGTAGAACATGTCTTTCCGACAATTAGATCAGAAATGCCCGTGTAGAAAACATTCAAGACACTCGTAAACGCTATCTTCCATCCGTAGGAAATCAGTTCACGTGCTTCGTTTTTATCAAAGCTAAGACTTGGCCTCCAGGAAACCTTTATCGACATCACAATACATATCGCAAGGCTTTGAGAGACAGACTGAGCAATAAGCGCCCAAATATCCCAGCCAGCGAGAGCAGCGACGATGCCAACTACGCCAGAAACGCATGCGGCCAAAGTATTTGTCCAGAATAGAGTCCTGAACTCCATCTGTTTTTGAAGAATGGATCGCTGAATAGAATTTATTGAATTGAAAAACACTATGATAGACAAGACATTCAAATATTCACTCAAACCGGGCATGGTATAGAAGCTCTCGATAAGTGGTGAAGCAAGTAATATGACACAAAACAGTACTAACGCGACACCTATGCTCAACCAGAACGCCGTCGAGTATGAAGTTTCGTCGCTATTCTTTCGCTGGATAATTGCTGAGCCAAGACCACTTTGAGCAATAGCGTCTGCAACATTAGTGACCACGAGTAGAATTGCCAGCACACCAAATGCGTTGGGTGAGAGAAGACGAGCAAGGACGATCTGCACAACAAGTGAGACAATCTTGGATCCACCCTGCTCAAGGAAAGACCAGAAAAATTGCTTTATTGTTGAAGTTGATGACATCATAGTTCCCTCAGAGGATGAAGATTTAGATCCTCTGAGCAAAAGCAGATTTCCCCGCGTTCCAATTTGATACGATCGAGCAGACAAACATCACCCTTTGCTGTTTCAGAATCAATGGCAAGCTTGGTTCGACATGCGGTCAGTAGACCGATTGACGTTGACGAGAACGAGACAGCAACCGCAAGACGCTTAGAGCCTAAGTAGTTTAGGAGTTCTATCGGGAGATTTTTATCTATGATGTTGTCTTTTGAAAAGACAGAGCTGTAGTCAGTGCCATCCCGCGGGTGAGGTTTAATGTAGCAAGCCGTGACTTCTAAGCAGGCCGCAATTTTTGCATAGTACTCCACCGTATGATGACCACGTTTCGTTACACCCTTTTCCCAAAGCGGCTCTGTCAAAATGATTGCTGAATTGTCTTTGATTTTTTTGAGATCCTCTGCATCAAACACTCGAAATAGCTGTGCAATCTGTCCTTCGCTGGGCAGTTCCATAAGCTCACGTCGAGGAATTTCGATTACAGGCAAGTTCAATCGGGTACGCAAATCCCTCGCATCATTTACCTCTATGTCGATAATGCATTTTCCCTCGGCAAGCCCCGACGGTATCCCGAATCTTTTCTTAAGGAATCGTTTAACGGCCCGAGCCTTACCATGAGCAGCATATTGATCGGTTTTCTTGTAGCAGTCGCAGCCATCTTCTATGAGATGGTATGGAATACCAACAAAGTTGAGGTAGGCACCCACCTCTGTATAGTCGTTAAAAATCGACACGTTGTCATACTTATCGAGGAACGCCATTTTCTTCCGAACTTTATTGCTGGCGATTCGAATATAGAGATAGTTAAAATGAAACGAAGGTGAATCTACAAATACATTCTTCCTTCGGATTGTTATAACATTAGCGAATACAGACTCCGCACGCAGTCGTAGGGATAAAGCCTCAACATCCGGTATTGTATCGACAAGGACAATATCGGCATTTATGGCATGCATGAATTGTTTAAGTAGTGCGATATAGACATGATAGAGGGTATGGCATATGCACACTGACCTGTCGGCTACTCGTTCAGTGTGCATGTGAACACCCCTCCTCACGTTGCCTAGACTTAGGAACGTTCCGAAGATTAACCGTCCTCCAAATTGGAACTAACTTTTCTATGGAGAACAGGTCACACCTGAACAAGACAAGAGCAGCGATAAAAACAAAAAAGAGAATCCAATTCAGGCCATCAATATCTTCAATCACTATGAAAAGACTGAAACCGATTAGCCAGATGACAGACATAAAACTCCACCGAGCACCACGGTTATGTTTAGCAATGTAATAACTGATCAAGAAAGCGACCATCAGGCATGCGCCTATAATTCCAGTTCGAAAAAAGATTCCGATGTATGTTGAATGCGAACCGAGCGGCAGGTTCGATCCCTCTTCAATGTCCTTGATGCCCATACCTATAAAAGGTGATTTTGCAAGTGTTTCTGAAATACTATTCTGATATAGATTCAATCTAGTTGAATTTGAATTCACGCGCGCATAAACGAGAGAATTGACAGTGTCTGCCAAATCCTGCCATTCAACAATCAAAAGGGGAACACAAACTGCACAACACAGTAAATAGATAGTTAGATATTTTCTTCCTGATAGATTGCAACCTCTCAATAAGTGAAACCAGAGTAAAATTGCCAAAGGAACCACAATTAGAAAACCTGCTCTGGATCCGCAGCTTATGGCGGAATAAGCCGCAGAAGCAAGAAACAAGGTATTGATAGCAACAGACTTCTTTGAGCTCATCCACGGTATCGCTAGCGGCACGAAGATAAGAAAGACAAAGACTACTGAATTGGAATAACCAAGCAAGCCAGTAAATCGGGCTATTATATCCCCATTAGTCCCCCAATCAGTCTTCCATAGCTCTTTTCCATCCCACGGGAGAGACAGTTGAAGGTTTAAGAAATCAGAAACAAGATAGAACCCAACAAGTGCAATCACGTTGAATGCTGCATACTTCGAAACAGAAGCAATATCAATCTTTCTGACAGATTGTACGCACAAGGCAAAAAGAATGGATGTCAGCCATATTCCAAATGTATTTAATGCCGCGAGCAGCCTTTCGATAGACAAAACATCAGCTGAATTAATGAGAATTGAAAAAAAGTAAATAGCACACCATGCAAAGAGGAACCCAAAGGGGGCAGTGATGCGAAGTCGATCCTTTGCGGCCCAAAAAAGCCCAGCGGAAAGAATAAAGAATATGAAGAGCTGTGCGACCTTTGGGGAGACTGCAATTATCCAAAACCACTTTATCGTAAAACAAAGAACTCCATTTATCTTTTCATCGTAAGCCTGTGCTACTAACCGTCCTCTCTCACGCACAGCTACAACCTTTCAATCAACTTACGCAGATCAGAACAGAACTCCGCGTTGTGACTTATGAACCCGACACCCGTCCTCGACAGCCGGCGCGCCTCGTCGATGGCGGCAGCAAGATCGTCTGCGTCGTAGACAGGCACAATCCCTCCCTGACGCTCAGCCACCAAGCGAACAAACGCTTCTTGGTGGTCGTTCACGTGCTCGCCGTAGCGCTCATAGCGAGGCACCACCACCGGCACCTTGCCTGCCGTCATCGCCTCAATGAAAGAGGAGGGTCCGCCATGGGTGACGACCACATCCGCATTCTTTATGTGCTTCCGCATCTCGGGTGCAGGCACAAATCTCTGATGCTCGCAGTGCGCAGGCTCATAGATGCAGTAGCCTGTCTGAACGAAGACCTCTTCTTTGAGTATTCCATCCGCAACGAGCGCATCTACCGCTTCCACTAACCTATCGAAGGGTTGCTCATGGGTGCCAACCGTGACGAAGATCATCTGCACCCCCTAGAAAACCGACCCGAGATTCACAGAGCCGGGATATACCGCCTCCATCTCTGGCCACTGGACAACGAACAGGTCGGTGATGTGACGAACGAGACGACCTGTAAGCGTTGGCGCATCCACGCGGTCAAAAACTTCGACGTAGACGGTCTTAGCCCCCAAAAGCTTGCCCACAAAAAAGAACGGCACAGCCACTGCAGCACCCGACGAGACGATAAGGTCAGGGCGATCCTTGAAAAGCACCCTCACTGCGAGTAGGGTGTTCCTCACCGTGTTCTTCAGGTTGCGATTCGTAGGAAAGTAGCAGTGGTAGACCCGCTCGCCGGCAAGCGCGGTGTTGGCATCCTCTTTATCGAAAGTCACCCAGAAGCGGTCAGCCGCCTGATTGAGCACCGGCATGAGCATGCGCATGTGTGTGAGATGCCCGCCTGACGATGTGGGGATACAGACCTTTGCTTTCGATAGATCCATACCCTCAGCTCCCTTGTGCGGTGAGGACACAACCCACGGTTTGGACAATCAACTTAAGGTCCGTTAAGGGGCCGCACTTTTTGATGTAGAGCAGATCGAGATCTACCCACTCATCAAAAGTTATGGAGTCTCTGTTGTGCCTGGTTTGCCAAAAACAAGTAATGCCTGCTTTTATGAGAACGCGTTGTTTTTGATAGGGGGTGTATTTATCTACCTCAGAAGGCAGGGCTGGCCTTGGGCCTACAACAGAAAGATCTCCCTTTAAGACATTTACAAACTGAGGTAGTTCATCTAAAGAAAGTTTGCGCAAGAAACGACCTACCCGAGAAACACGGGGGTCGTTGCGCATCTTAAATACCGGGCCGGTCTTTTCGTTGTTTTTAAGAAGATAGCTCAGGTGTTCTTCGGCATCTGTGTACATGCTTCGGAATTTGTACATCGTAAATCTACGACCGTCTTTGGTAACCCTGGTCTGTTTGAAGATGATGCTTCCTTTTGGATCATCAATTTTGATTGCTAGGGCAACAATGGCAAAAAGCCAGCAAAACAGAACGAGAACCAAAAAGCTAAAGACAACGTCAAAAGCACGCTTGACAAAGCGGTAGACATAGCGCTGTGAGAGACGCTCTGCAGCTGCAGCAACTTCGGGGTCTGCGCCCTGGTTGCCATCGGCTGATCCTCCACCAAAGCCGTGTTCACGAGACTTCTTGTCCGTGTCTGTGGAGGTAGCCTTCGTTGAGTGGGACTCGCTAGTCTTCGTTGAAAAGGGTTTGTCACCCTTCGTTGAAAAGGGTTCGCTGGTTTTTGCGGGGAAGGGTTCGTCAGCCTTTGTCGGAAGAAATCCGTCAGTCTTTGCCGCGATACAATCACTAGTCTTCGTAGGAGCAAGATCTTTGGCCTTCAAAGACAAATCAACATCTTTTACAGACGAGCAAGGCGAGTACATCGACAGCTTGGCAAAGCCCTTTTTAAACCCAAAAGGAGCGGAGTTAGCACCTACCATTGCGCACTTGAAGCCGTTCGAAAATTCATACATCGCTTAGCCCCTTAGCTTTTGTAAGGGACATTGAGGGACACGATCTCGGAAAAGCCGCCCTTATCTGGACACACATCCACCAGACAGCTACGGCGGTGACGATCGATCTTGCGAACGCGATCTTCTTGACCAAGCAAGGGACCAGCCTGCACATGCAGCACCCCATCCACGATCACACCAGTGGAATTTCGTATGGTGTAGGTGTTGTCCATGGCGCTTTCGAACCACGCCTGCGCCTGCACATCAAGCGGAACTACAGCGCGCTCTTTTGCCCCCACCAAGCTAACCGGAAATGACAAACGAGCTAGCTGTTTTTGAAGCTCTATCACGTCGGTTGTTGCAACGAAGAAGTAGCCTCTATACATCTGAAAGCGACGGATCGACCACTCTTTGCCTTGCTTAAACCAGCGCTCTTTGAAGATGACAAAGGCATCGTCTAACACTTCGGGATCAACAAGAGAACGGATTTTTTGACAGATGCTCTGCTCGCGCCCCTCGGGGGCCTGACCCAGATACCAGCGCAGCTCACCACGCGGTACACGATGCCCACAAGGTAAGCCTGCAACAAGATCGCCGCCGCGCGCAGCAGTCTTCGCTGTATCAGTAACGAGCATCTAACGTCCTCCCAGGTGCACCGCGCGCCTTCCCTGACCTAAGGGGTGCGCGCAAACCTACACTTTTTTAAGGAGGTGCCTTTTGTGGGGCAAAACAGGTCAGAAACCCTGTTAGATACCGGTTTGCTGAATTTTTTGTCGAATTTTTGAGGGGGGGGGTAATATAATATCCAAGTTTTTAAAGGCATAAAAAAGTGTAGGTTTTAACACCCAAAGATTCCGCCCATTTTGCTGGCTTGTGC
>CAZLCK010000045.1:0-11550 GCA_964558235.1 uncultured Coriobacteriaceae bacterium | reverse complement strand
ACCAATGTTCCCAGGCTCTGAACCCGTAAATGGTGCGATGTTAGCTGGTGGTGCAGCTGGCAATTTCATACCGTGCGTAATGTTGATGCTGCTCTTTGGATTCTGTCTCAACTACGCTATTACCGCTGTGCAACCTATCATGCCAGAAGCTTACCCAACAGCTCTGCGCAACACAGGAACATCATGGTGTCAGGCCTTCGCTAGATTCGGCGGATCTGGCTCTTCGATAGTGCTTGGTGCTGCAGCAGGATTGGCGATATTCCAGCATGACGTAAACGGTGTCATGTCTAACAATTGGTCTATGGTTGTTCTGGTGCTACTGATCCCGTTTGTGCTGGGACTAGTATGCACTTTGCTTTTTGTGAAAAACACTGAAGGTAAGACAATGGATGAACTTCAACGCGCTTCAGAGACAAATCCATTGTCGGAGATAGATGGCAATGTGCCATTCTTTGTGATGATAGTGGTGATATTGATAAACTTCATCGGCTGTATAGTCTGTCCTTTAGTGATTCCGAACTTCTCCAGTACAGATATAGCGTTACCGATTATGCTTGCTTCGATGGTTCTGCCGTTCATCTATTTCTTTGTGTTTGGAATAAGAGGTCTTGCGAAGGAGAAAGCAGCTGGGATATCGTAGCATTCGTTTAGAAGACTAAAAAGTTGACTAAAATGCGGTAGAACTATCATTTTTTGCGACGGTTCTTCTTGTAATCTATTGGGCGACCTGTAGGTTTTATGATTTTGACGCGTGGATCATCGGAGTTAATCATTTGCTGTATCTCTTCGTATGAAAAGCCTTTATTTTCAAATATACGTCCCTTTAGCTTTTGAAGAACCGTTCCTATCTCGCGATCCTCACCTTCGCTAAGCCCTTTCCACTCCTCTTTGAGTCCGATAGCTACGACACACGCAACTGCAATTCTTAGTTTTTCAAGTTTAGGAACATGCACCTCATAGCACATCCCCTTATTTTTGAATTGCACGAGTTTCACGTGTACAGACTTGTGATTAAAGCTTGTAAGTGTCTCCTCAACGATATCAAAGGGTGGTTCAGAATAGCTACCATATAGATCCCACACCATCCCCTCTATATAGTAGTGGTGCCCTATTACGTAGGTGTGAAGGGTATACTCATACCTCTCATATTGAATCTGGTAGGTCAGTGCTCTGTTGTCGGGCTTGATAAGCCCCACTTGTCCACCTAATCTTCCGATAATTTGGACGCGATCTTTCTCTGTTTTCCATCCCTGCTTGCTTTGAAATCTAAGAAAGACTTCGCCGTCAGCGTACCATGTATCAAAGTCCTCGTGATTGGATAGCGCGTTTTGGGGAATATAGACCTTGTTATATTTCAAGTCCCTACCTCCGAAATGCTCTCTAGACGGAAGTTAGTTAGTAACTTTGCAGTCTAGCATATCTGTCGACATTACCATTTGTAGATGATTGAAGGCTTAAGAGGCTGCAAGGGTGCAGTTAGGGAGACGGACAAAGACTTGGACATCTTAAGACGAGGAGATGGCCATGTGTCTGCAAGGGGTAGTTAGTGTTGCGGTGAGTACAGAAAGCGGTGAGCACAGAGAGTTTCGAGCTTATAGAGGCTGGCGTATAGAGTAAAAGCATTGCTGTAGCTAAGGTAGGCATCTGAGTTATTAAGATCCTTAATTTGTTATAATCTATTGGGTTGATAAGCCCATTTTTAGGTGTGTTTTGTCTGCTTCTAAACTTTTTGGGCTGACTACAAATAGCATCTAAGAGTTTGTTTTTTTTGGAGAAATAAATTTATGAAGTGCCCAGCGTGTGAGCATCTAGATACAAAAGTCGTAGATTCAAGAATGGTAGAGGAGAACGAGGCTGTAAGACGACGTAGAGAATGCTCTGAATGCGGATACCGTTTTACAACTTATGAGCGTATAAGTCAAAGACAGATTATCGTTGAAAAGAAAGATCACAGCTCTGAACCCTTTGATGCAAACAAACTATTGCGCGGGCTTTTAACGGCAACTGCTAAGAGAAACGTTTCGTTATCCTCTCTAAGAAAACTCATTTTTGATATAGAAAATGAACTCAGGAGCGAAAATCGCTACGAGGTATCTTCAAAAGTTTTAGGCGATATGGTGTTGAGTAAGTTGCGCGACATCGACGAACTTGCTTATATCCGTTTTGCCTCTGTTTATAGAGATTTTAAGTCGATTGATGAATTTGCCGACGCTATTAAAGGTATGAATTAAGATAGGTTTTGTGCCTTTAGATATCTGATGCTTTAGATTTAAAAGGGATGCAATGGACAATCAACTTGAAGCCCAATTGACAACTCAACCAAATTCAAATGATCCAGATCTTGTCGTTATCACAGGAATGTCTGGTGCAGGCAGAACTGAGGCTATGCATACTTTTGAAGATCTTGGTTACTTTTGCATAGATAATCTGCCACCATCACTTTTGATCAATCTAGTATCGCTTGCCGGAAGGCCAGATGGTGTTCAGCGTAAGCTTGCAGTTGTCTGTGATCTTAGAGCACGCGAATTTTTCCCTGAGTTAATCGAGGAGTTAAAAAAGATCTCTGCGGCAGGTCTTACCTATGTGATTTTGTTTTTGGATGCAGATACAAAAGCACTGCTTTCAAGGTTTAAAGCTACGAGGCGTCGCCATCCACTTTGCGATGGTGCAATGACGATTGTCGCCGGCATCGAAAAAGAGCGCGAGCTTTTAAAAGAGGCTCAAGAGATCGCAAATTACGTGATCGACACAGGGGAGATGAAGCCACAAGAGCTTCGTAAACAAATCAGAGCACTATTTTCCTCCGATGAAGAGGAGGACGTATTAAGAGTTTCTGTCTTTTCATTTGGCTTTAAGCACGGAATGCCTATGGATGCAGATCTCTTAGTCGACGTTCGTTTTTTGCCAAATCCCTATTACATCCCTGAGTTAAGGTCGCTACTTGGTACAGATGAAAAGGTGCGTGACTATGTTTTAGGATTTGAGCAAACACAAAACTTCTTAGAGAAGTGGTTTGCACTATTAGACGTTGTTATGCCCGGGTATGTTGAAGAGGGCAAAAAATATGTCTCGATTGGGCTAGGATGCACTGGTGGGCAACATCGAAGCGTAACGATTGCTCAGCAGACCTACCAATATCTC
Source organism: uncultured Coriobacteriaceae bacterium (assembly GCA_964558235.1). Lineage (GTDB taxonomy): Bacteria > Actinomycetota > Coriobacteriia > Coriobacteriales > CADBOM01 > CAZLCK01. Next base: position 8,409 of record CAZLCK010000045.1, on the reverse strand, counting down.
AAAGAAAAGGGTTTCTTTGTTACTATCACACATCGAGATATTGCTCTTGCTGAGGTAAATTAATGGAGCTAGAGTCACCGGTTTCAATGCTTCCAACTACAAATTCTGGTTGGAATTTGCATGATAATTTGCATGCTGCAGCCGAATCTCCTTATAAAGACTATAAGGCGGTTGTTGTAGGCGGGGGCACTGGTGCGCCTGTTTCGATTAAGACTCTTTTGGCCATGGGAGTTAAAACCTCGGCTGTGGTTGCCATGACAGACGATGGTGGCTCCACAGGGCTTATACGGGAGAGAGCCGATGCTATTCCTCCCGGGGATATTCGTAAATGTATCACAGCTATGGCTCAAGACTCTACAAATCCAATCGTTAAAGCGTTTAGGTATCGCTTTGATTACGCATATAATCACACACTCGGCAATTTGATGATCACCGCTTTGGCCGATGTCTCCTCGTTTATTGAGGCTATTGATATTTGCGAGAGAATACTTTTGGCTCTAGGGCATGTCTATCCTTCAACGCTCGACTCTATAACGCTTGAAGGAGTGACACGTGATGGTCGCGAGATACATGGGCAGTCCTCAATTGCGCATAGCGATACAGCTATCGAAAAGGTGTGGCTTAATCCATCCGATCCAGCTGCTTACGAGCCAGCTTTGCGCGCAATTTGCGAAGCAGACATGATAGTTTTAGGACCAGGCTCACTTTTTACCTCGATCATTCCAAACCTATTGGTGCCTGGTGTGGTAGATGCTATCAAACAAAGTGGTGCTAGAACGCTTTTTTTGTGTTCTCTTGCAGATATGCAGGGCGAGACATGGGGACTGGATTGCTCTGAACATGTCCAGGCGCTTTTAGATCATGGTATGCAGGGGATTTTAGATGTAGTCTGTGTGAGCTCAACTGGTGACGATAACGGTGATGGCTCTGTCAAGGAACACGAAACTATATCGTCTATCTATGAGGAATCTACGCAGAATTCTTCGAATATTCATAATAGTGTTGTGAGATCGGTCTCGCTAGATGATAATATTCGTTCCAACATCAAAGCTCAGGTGCCAATTTTGATCGAAAGGCAGATGGTTGATTCGGTCTTTCCGACCTGGCATAGCCCGCGTGCTCTAGGCGAGGTTTTCAAGGGGGTGTTAAACCTTTGTCGTTCGCAGGAGAAATAAGAGATGAGCTTTCGCGCGTAGAGTGTACGTGTGATGGATGTAGAATGTCTGAACTTTCGGCTCTTGTGCGAATCGAAGGTCGCCTTTCGGCAAATTATCGCCTAGAACTCACTACCGAAACTGCTTCGGTTGCAAGACGCATCGTCGGTCTCATTCACGATGTTTTCTCTTTAAAAACTGAGATTACGACTAGGCGAAGCGTACTGCATAAGTCTTATAACTATCTGATTACCGTGCCTGCTCAAATTGGGCTTGAAGATGCGCTGTATGAACTTGGGATTATCTCGGAAAAGGGCCTTGAGTTTGGGGTTCCTCATGAGATATTAACCAAACAATGCTGTGAAGCAGCTTATCTAAGAGGTGCATTTTTGGGTGGAGGTTTTATAGCCGATCCACGTGGTGATTTTCATTTTGAGCTCACAACCGATCATGATGAGCTAGCGCGTGGGCTTGTGGATTTACTATCCGATTTTGATATAGCGGCCAAGGTCTCTTCAAGGCGAGGTTCTTACATAATCTATCTAAAAGGTGCAAATCCCATAGCAGACTTTTTGGCAATCACCGGCGCACATAGAGGAATGCTCGCAATGGAGAATGTGCGCGTTACAAAGTCGGTAAGAAATGATGTGAATCGCAGGCTAAATGCAGAGATAGCCAATCAGGTCAAAAGCATAGATGCTGCAATGGAACAGGTAAAAGCAATTCAGAGACTAATCGATAAGCGAGGACTCGATTCGCTTCCTCCAGCGCTTAGAGACTTAGCGCTTTTAAGACTTGCACATCCAGATGTTTCTTTGAGAGAACTTGGAGAATTAGCTGATCCTCCTCTTTCAAAATCGGCTGTTTATCATAGAATTAGACGCATTGAAGCGCTTGCAAATAGTATTGAGGAAAAAGATTTGAAATCTTAAGTATTATCCATTTAAGCCTTTGAAAACATAAGGCTTACATAATGAAAGGACGGACAAAATTGGCTATCAAAGTCGGAATCAACGGATTTGGACGCATTGGAAGATTGGTCTTTCGAGCGATGGAGCAAGATCCTGAGTTTGAGATTGTAGCAATCAACGGCACTAGGGATTTAACAACCGCAGCGCATCTTTTGAAGTATGATTCCGTGCATGGTCGTGTTTATGAGACTTGTGAAGTGGCTGATGGCGGCATTGTTGTTGATGGACATTTTGTTCCAGTCTATAACGAACGCGAAGATCTTTCTGCTATCCCTTGGAGCGAGCATGGTGCAGAGGTTGTCATTGAGTCCACAGGCAAGTACAAGTCGACTTCAGATGCTGGCGCTCATATTGGCGGGACTGTCCGTAAGGTTATTATTACCGCGCCCGGCAAAGATGTAGATGCCACAATTGTTGTGGGCGTTAACCAGGAGATTTACGACCCCGAGAAGCATAATGTCATTTCGAATGCATCCTGTACTACAAACTGTTTAGCTCCTATTGCAAAGGTGTTGGATGAGCAGTTTGGAATCGTTCGCGGATATATGAATACAATTCATAGCTATACCAACGATCAGCAGATTTTAGATAAGTCACATAAAGATCTAAGGCGTGCGCGTGCCGGCGCTGTTTCTATGATTCCTACAACCACAGGTGCTGCAAAGGCTGTTGGTGTTGTTTTGCCACAGCTAAAGGGCAAGTTGGATGGAATGGCCACAAGAGTTCCAACTCCTGATGGTTCGATGGTCGACTTGGTTGTTGAACTTAGTCGCGAAGTCACGCGCGATGAGGTAAATAAGGCAATGAAAGATGCATCCGAGGGCTCGATGAAAGGCTACATCGAGTATTGTACTGACCCAATTGTCTCTGTGGATGTTGTGGGAAATAAGTATTCTTCGGTTTTTGACAGTATGCTTACTATGGTTATCAATGAACCGAGCAATCTAGTTAAAGTTGTTGCTTGGTATGATAATGAAGCTGGATATTCTGAGCGTGTTAAGGATCTGGCGAAATTTGTTATGGAGTAAGATAGCAAACTTTCATTGCTAGCTAACCGAAGCGGAGTCGTTCAATTTAAAAATTAACGGCTCCGTTTGAGGCTTTTGCCTTGTTTGAGGCTTTTGTTTTTTATCACATGTCGTAGCCTCTGTTTTTAGTTCGGGTTTAGCTTGGATTTGGTCCGGATTTGGTCTGGATTTAGCCCGAAATTAGCTTGGGTTTGGCTTGGATTTAGATGCAGGAGTGTCAGATTTTGTACTGACTATTAGTGCAATTAATTTTGACCGATTTTGGAATCGAGGGAAAATGAAGAGTATTCGCGATGTCGATGTTAAAGGTAAGCGTGTATTAGTTCGCGTAGACTTTAATGTTCCTATGAAAAATGGAACTGTCACAGAAGACAAGCGAATTAGAGCTGCTTTGCCAACGATAAAGCATCTAATCAATGGTGGAGCACGTGTTATTTTAGCAAGTCATCTTGGCCGTCCTTCTGGTCAGGGGTTTGAAGAAGAGTATTCGATGGCTCCTGCTGCCAGAGTTTTGGGAAGGCTTTTGGGGTCTGATGTTTTATATGTCGATGCGATTACAGGAGATGCTGCTGTTAAAGCGTCAAATAGCCTAAGTGATGGTCAGGTTATGATCATCGAGAATCTACGCTTTGATCCACGCGAGAAGAAAAACGACGAAGGTTTTGCTGGTGAGCTTGCACAATTGGCCGAGATCTATGTGGACGATGCATTCGGTTGTTCTCATAGAAGTCATGCTTCAATCGATGGTATAACTCACTTCTTGCCAGGATATGCAGGCTTTTTGCTCGAAAAAGAGATCGAAGTTTTAGACGGAGCATTACAAGATCCAACTCATCCATTCATGGTTATTCTTGGAGGAGCTAAGATCTCTGACAAGATTGCTTTAGTAGACAGAATGCTTGAGATTGTCGATAGCCTAATTATTGGCGGTGGCATGTGCTATACGTTCTTGAAAGCAAAAGGATATAAGGTTGGAAAATCTCTTGTTGAAAAAGAATGGGTAGAGAAGGCTAGCGAGATGCTACAAAAGGCCGAGCAGCGCGGGGTTAAAGTACTTCTTCCTTTAGATGTTGTAGTTGCTGATGCAATTGCTGAAGCTGCCGATACTTCAATATGTGGTATCGATGAGATTCCTGATGAAAAGATGGGGCTTGATATTGGTCCAGCTACATGTGAGCTCTTTAGAAGCGCAATTCTTGAGGCTAAGACGATCATCTGGAATGGTCCTATGGGCGTATTTGAGTTAACTCCATTTGAAGACGGGACTCGCAAAGTTGCTCAGGCTCTTGCAGACAATACGCAGGCTACGACGATTATTGGTGGTGGCGACTCGGCTGCTGCTGTTGCAAAGTTTGATTTTGAAGATCAGATGAGTTTTATCTCTACTGGTGGTGGAGCTTCTATGCAATTTTTGGAAGGTACTCCACTTCCAGGAATTGTCGCATTAAATGCAAACGAACAAGTATAGATAAGTAATGCACGCAAATGTAATTCTTTGGAGATTGTTCGATGAAAAGAAAACCCATTGTTGCGGGAAATTGGAAGATGAACCTAACTTGGTCATCTTGTGTAAGGCTTGCTCAGACTATTTCTGACAATCTTGTCTCAACAGATTGCGAGACTATGGATGTGGTTTTGTGCCCGCCTTTTACCTCAATTAAAGGTGTCAGCAACGTTATTGACTTTGATCATGCACCATTTGCTGTGGGAGCTCAGGATGTTCATTGGGAGATGCCCGATGGTGTAGCAGCATGTACGGGTGATATTTCTGTGGAGATGCTCGCTGACCTCAATTGTGAGTTTTGTATTATTGGGCACTCAGAGCGTCGAGATGATAATGGCGATACCGATGAGCGCATCAATATGAAAGCAAGGCTTTTGTTAGAGCACAACATCATTCCCATTATTTGTTGCGGAGAGAGTGAAGAGATAAACAAGGCAAAGCAGACCAATGAGTTTGTTAGTGGGCAGGTTCGACGTGCGCTTGAAGGAATTGATCCTCGTGATATCGGCAGATGCGTTATAGCTTATGAACCAATTTGGGCAATCGGTACAGGAAATGTTCCTACGCCTGAGGGTGCACAAGATGTCTGCGCTACAATCCGAAATACTTTGTCCGACTTGGCTGGTGAGGATATTGCTAGTGAAATCCGCATTCTATATGGCGGTTCTATGAAGCCAGAGAATGCTGAGGTTTTTCTAAAAGAAAATGACATCGATGGCGGTCTAATTGGCGGTGCTGCCTTAGATGCGATGAAATTTTTGGATATTATCAAGATATGTCAGCGCGTGAAAGGGCTATCCTAAGTCAGCGCGTAAAGGGGCGTTCTTATTAGCGCGTAAAAGGACTGTCCTGGCGACTGAATTAATATGCTTTGATGCTTTGCGAATATGTTTTGCGCTGAGCGAGCGTTCGCTTATATACATCGCAGCACAGATTTTAGTCTTAACATCCCTATTAGTTTTTGAAAGGGCTTTTGAGTTATGAAATTGCCTGCTCTTTTGGTGATATTAGATGGCTTTGGAGTAGCCGAACCAGGTCCTGGAAATTCTATCTCTTTAGCTAATACACCATATTTAGATCAACTTTTTTCTGGTGAAAAATATCCTGTTCGCACAATTGAGGCCTCTGGGCAAGATGTAGGACTTCCTGATGGTCAGATGGGAAATTCCGAGGTTGGTCACCTAAATATCGGTTCGGGGCGCATCATTTTTCAAGACCTCTCCCGCATTAATAATTCAATCTCAGATGGAAGTTTTTATTCCAATGAAGTACTCCTGAAGATTATGGATGATGTCAAGGCGTCCAATGGCGTCCTGCATTTTATGGGTCTTCTATCTGACGGTGGAGTTCATAGTGAGTTTTCGCACCTTGAGGCTCTAATTGAGATGGCGGCGAATAATGGTGTTTCTTACATTGTCGTGCATGCATTTTTAGATGGTCGCGATGTTTCGCCAACTAGTGGAGCAGGTTATGTAAAAAAGTTACAGTCCGTTGTAGATAAGGTCTCTGAACAATCTGGTGTTAAAGCTGAGATCGGTTCGCTGTCCGGCCGTTACTACGCTATGGATCGTGACAACAGGTGGGATAGAGTTAAGCGCGGATGGGATGCGATTGTTGTTCCCGATGCCGATAATGCTCAGATCGCTCAAGATACTGCTGAAAATGTTGTTAAGGCTTCTTATAACGATGGGATTACAGATGAGTTTGTTGAGCCCATATCGTTTTCATCGCGTGGTGTACAAGATGGTGATGGAGTCTTCTTCTTTAATTTTAGGCCAGATAGAGCTCGCGAGCTTACAAGAGCTTTTACTCAGGAAGGATTTGATGCTTTTGAAAGGGGTAGAGCTCCAAAAGTATTCTATGGCTGCATGACGCAATATGATGAGACATTTGATCTACCTATTGCGTTTCCAAAGGAGATTCCTCCAATGGTTTTAGCCGATGCGATCGCTGAACACGGTCTTAGGCAGCTCCATATTGCTGAGACGGAAAAGTATGCACATGTAACATTTTTTCTCAATGGAGGTGTAGAGGAGCCCAAAGAGGGCGAAGAACGTATTTTGATCCCTAGCCCCAAGGTAGCCACATACGATTTAAAACCAGATATGAGTGCTATAGAGGTTACAGAGACTTTAATTGAGGCTATCAAGGCCGATAAGGCTGATTTTTATATTGTCAATTATGCAAATTGCGACATGGTTGGACATACAGGCTCTCTTGAGGCTGCAATCGAGGCTGTTCAGACGATTGACCAGTGTTTAAGTAGACTAATTGATGTTTTGGAAAGCAAGCATGGTGTTGCTCTTGTAACAGCTGATCATGGCAATTGCGAGAAGATGATTGCCGAGGATGGCTCACCTCATACAGCGCATACAACCTCTAGTGTTCCTTTGGTTGCAATCGATGCTTCGGGCAGTGGACGTGAGCTTGCATTTATTGACGAGCACGGGAGACTTGCAGATCTTTCCCCAACCCTATTTGACTTAGCGGGTATGGAAGAGATCCCTAGTGAGTGGACTGGAAAAAGTTTACTTACTTATTAAAAAAGTGCTTTGGGTGGTGGTTTGTCTACCTCGTATACCAACGAGATCGCCTAATCTGTCATCAATTGCTTAGCTTATAAGGCTCAATTTGGATACTGTAGCTAAAATCGTCCGTCTGCCAAACTTACTAGGCATTTTATACGCTATGCCAAATCTTTTAGTTGTGTGAGTTTTTTTGAGGGGTTATACTAACAATCCTGTTAAACTTGACTTTTAGTTGTTGTCAAAGAAAAGATTTTTGGACAAAGATTAGACAAATATAGGGAATCAATTGGATATTCTTTTATTAATAACTTTGATTGTCTGGGCTATCTCAGGTGTTGGGCTAGTTGTAATGATTATGCTGCACTCTGGTAAGGGAACCGGACTCAGCGATATCTTGGCTAGCACATTTTCTGGCTCTATGTCTGGAACGACAATCATTGAAAAAAATCTGGATAGGATAACGATTATCCTAGCGATAATATTTTTTGCCTGTATTTTATTGATGATGATTATATATCCTCATTAATTGTGCTAACATGCCGAAGGTGTTTTTCTTCAGGTTTGTTGACGCAATAATTTAAAAATGTCGGAGTGGCGGAATTGGCAGACGCGCTAGCTTGAGGTGCTAGTGACTAAATATCGGTCATGCGGGTTCAAGTCCCGCCTCCGACACCAAGGATAATAACGACCCAAGTTATGCAGAACTTGGGTTTTGTTGTATGAACGTCCTTTAAGCCTCTTTTAAACCCTTCGCACACGGCGCGCACCCACCCGTTTTGATCTTGGTCGAAAATTCTGTAATTAAATTGCGCTATGTGTTCTTTTTGTGTTACTGTTTACGTCAGCCATAAATGGCCTCGACGGTGGCTTTTAGGCAGGTTAGATCTTCTAGCCTAGGGGAATGCAGGTGAAAACCCTGCGCTATACCAGTAACCGTAATTCTGCAAGAAAAGTGAGTATCCGGAACTACTTGCAGTTAAGTCGGACTACCTCCCGTCGAAAAGTTAAGGCCCTGGGGAAAGGTGAACTTATGTCCGGATTAAATTCGCGTCGCGATCTCAAAAGCGACAAATCCACTCTTCTTTACAAAGCGATTTCATTTTTTGTGGCGTTAGTTTTAGTTGTAGGACTAATTCCGTCGCAGGCATCTGCTCAAACTGCGGGAGAGGCAGATGCTGAAAATCTTGCAACTGAACAAATGACACAAATTGATGAAACAGCAGC
>CAZLCK010000044.1:0-11814 GCA_964558235.1 uncultured Coriobacteriaceae bacterium | reverse complement strand
AATGCAGCTTTGAGTGGCTCAGAGCAGCTTTAAACAGCGGGCTTATAGAGCAAAAAGCGCCAACCCAAACTCAAAAGGGTAAGCGCTTTTATAGATCTAAAGTAGAAAACCTACTCAAAAATTCTAGGCAAAAAGATTAGACAATTCCTTGAGCCATCATAGCATCTGCGACCTTCTTGAAACCAGCAATATTTGCACCAGCAACATAGTTGCCTGCTAGTCCATACTCCTTGGCTGCCTCATCTGATTGATGGAAGATATTGATCATGATTTCATCAAGCTTTGAGTCGACCTCTTCAAAAGACCAAGAAAGCCTTTGGCTGTTCTGTGACATCTCCAAAGCAGAAGTTGCAACTCCACCAGCATTAGAAGCCTTGCCTGGGAAGAATGCAACATTATTGGCCTGTAGGTATTGAGTTGCATCCAAAGTAGTTGGCATGTTTGCACCCTCAGCAACAATCTTGCAGCCATTTTCTGCCAGCATCTTGGCATCATCTAGCAAAAGCTCATTTTGAGTTGCACATGGCAAAGCGATATCGCAAGGAATCTGCCATACTCCACGACCCTCTTTATAGGTTGCAGATGGATGGGTATCAGCATATTCATAGATGCGTCCACGCTTGATCTCCTTGAGCTCCTTAACTGCGTCAAGGTCGATTCCATTAGGATCATGCACCCAACCAGTGGAGTCAGACATGGTAACAACCTTAGCACCAAGCTGTTGAGCTTTCTCACAAGCATAGATTGCAACATTTCCAGAACCAGAAATAACAACTGTCTTGCCCTCGAAGCCATCGGAGTTTGTCTTAAGGTATTCCTGAACGAAGTAGACAAGACCATATCCTGTTGCTTCTGTACGAGCAAGAGAACCACCAAATGTGAGACCCTTTCCAGTCAAAACACCCTCGTAGACATTCTTTAGCTTCTTGTACTGACCAAAAAGATATCCAATCTCACGTCCGCCAACTCCAATGTCGCCAGCTGGAACATCGGTGTCAGCACCGATATGACGATAAAGCTCGCTCATAAAGCTCTGGCAAAAACGCATGACCTCCATGTCAGACTTACCCTTAGGATCAAAATCGCTTCCGCCCTTGCCGCCTCCGATTGGAAGACCAGTCAAAGAGTTCTTGAAAATTTGTTCAAAGCCCAAAAACTTGATAATTCCAAGGTTTACAGAGGGATGAAAACGAAGCCCTCCCTTGTATGGGCCAATTGCTGAGTTAAACTCAACACGAAAACCACGGTTGACCTGAACCTTTCCAGAATCATCAACCCAAGGAACCCTGAACATGATAACTCTCTCTGGCTCAGTGATTCGCTCTAGCAAAGATGCATTTTGATACTCTGGATGAGCATCGATTACGACCTTCAAAGAATCCAAGACCTCTGTGACAGCCTGGATAAACTCCGGCTCGGCAGGATTTTTAGCCTGAACACGCTCGAACACTTCGTCTGTGTATGCCATATAAGCTCCTTTGTCCTTAATAATTGCACCACCTATGCCAAGACCTATGCGTCTGGCAAAGATTTTAAAAATGGGGAAAGATTCTCTTAAGAAAACACAGTGTTAGCTACGGTCATAAAATGACAATATCAAACTAAACAAAGAACAAATGCTCAAGGATTTCTAAAGAGATTCAAAACCTCATAAAGTCGCAATTTAAATATATACATTAAAAAAGCGTTAATTTATGTTAATTCTTTGTTTCGTCGTCAATTTTGATACAAATTATTTAACTTAGGAGCACTTTAAAAGGAGTTTTAGACTGCTGGGCCTAAGTCTTCAATAACACCGCTCATCTCATGGCCTACAACATAGGGAGGCTCCCCTGGAAACATATTGTCCTTGATAAAGTGTTTATCAGAACCACAGATAGATGCATATGCGACCCTGACTAAAACATCATCGTCTTTTTGGATTTTAGGGGTTGGCCAATCCAAACACTCAACTTTACCAGGTGTTTTGGTAGCTGGATCATAGACCCTAGTAAGACAAGCGGCTCGCATTTTACACCTTCCTAAAAATGGTCACCAGTTGGTCACTAGTATTACTTACCTATCGCAATCGGTATGCAAATTATCTATAATCCCAGAGCTTTTTTCAGTGAAGATACTCTTCTTCTCGAAACTGGAATTTGCACATCTGTTCCAGCTAAAGTTAAAAGCAAAGTTCCACCATTGACTGGAGTTACCTCTTCAACACATGCTAAGTTAACAAGGTATCCTCTGTGAACTCTGAAAAAACCATGAAACTCGAGTTTGTTTTCAAGCTGAGCTAAAGAGACGGTCGATAAGTATCTATCTGTTGCGGTGTAAAGATAGGAGTAGTCGTCCTTTGCCATAATATAAAGGATCTTATCGGTTGAGATTAAAAGCTTCTTTCCACCCTTTTCGACAGGAATACGCTCTGCTGGGTTGTTCTTGTTAATCATCGAAATATGCTTTTTGATCTTCTCAATTGCTTGATAGAGTCTCTCTGTCTCAATTGGCTTGACAAGGTAATCGATAGCATCAACCTTAAAGGCCTCAACTGCATGCTCGCTATAAGCTGTTACAAAGACAACCGCTGGAGGACGAGAGATCTTAGTTAGCGCACGCGCTAACTGTAATCCAGAAGCCCCTGGCATGTTGATGTCCAAAAACATAACATCGCAGCCATTGTCTTTGAGATTTTCGATGGCTTCTCTAACATTGCTAGCTTCGCAGACGACCTCAACTTGATTGGTCTCTTGCAACATATAACTAAGCTCAGATCTTGCTGGTGCTTCGTCATCAACAATCATCGCACGTATCAACTTTTCCTCCTCCTTTTAAAGCTCAAGTTCCGCTTTGTCGCTATCCTGCGGTACCTTGGCATCAACTAAGGTCAAATAAACTGTAGTTCCCACGTTCAAAGTGGACTCTATATGAATGCCCGATCCTGGCCCAAAGCAACTTCTAAGTCTATCATCAACATTTTTTAAGGCAATTCCTGCCCCCGGAGAGTTTCCCTTTTTTACAGCCTGCGCAGTTTCGGCAGATTTCATTCCAATACCATCATCAGCGACCGAAATAACCACGTTGTTGTTATCTCTTTTAACTTCGATGCGAATATTTAATGTCTCACCATTTGGACGCATCGCATGTCCAACAGCGTTTTCGACAATAGGTTGAATAATAAATGCTGGAACTGCCAGGTCATCTAGACCAGATTCAACAAAATATGTAAGTTGAATTCTATCGGCCCCAAACCTTGCCCGCTCAAAACCTAGATAACGCATCGTCTGTATTAATTCTAGCTCAATTGTTATTAGGTCTTGAGAGCTTTCAAGAGTTCTGCGATAAAAAATCGCAAATTCTCTAAGCAAAACCCTAGCTTGTCTAGGATCGGTGCGAATTAACGAAGCAATAGTATTAATCGTATTGAAAAGAAAGTGCGGATTGATCTGGGCTTGCAAAGCACGAAGCTCCATCTTTGTGGCAAGTTCAGTCTTAGCATCGAGTTCCGACAAAGCCAACTGAGTTGAGAGCAAAACGGCAAATCCCATCGCCATCGCCTGCTGTGTCTCGTCGATCCTAAGCTGCTTTGAATAGTAAAGCTTTAAAATTCCGACTAAATTGTCTGCAACCTTTAGCGGAGCTGCAATGCAAGATTTAAGGTCACTTGGAAGTTTTTTGCCCAATGAGCTCTCAGTCGCTAATACAAACCTTGCTCCATATTCAAAACGAACAATCGCTTCTGGTATTGGGATAGGGTCTCCGCAAGCCTCCCAGATATCATCGCATCCAGCCTTGCCTAACAAACCATCTTTTGTAAAAATCGCAGCTGAAGAGGCCTCTGTAAATGGTAGCAGCAACGCACATGCCTTTGAGGCGGATTCCTCAGATAGACTTTCACGCATAAACCCAAGAGTATCCCCAGCTAAAGTTAGCATTCTGTTAGTCTGCTCAGCAATCATTTTGTCTGGGCTTTTAGAAAAGCGTCCCAGAAGAATGCAGCTTATCGCTAAAGCAATTGCAGCAGATAACTCTAAAGCAAGAAGATGCAGATGTAGACCTATCGCTAAAAGACTTCCACTAACCACTACCAATAATGCAGAGACTAATGTTAGAAGTCTGTAGCGAATCACACGATCCGATGGTCCTTTTGTGCTATTCGAGTACAATCGCCTACCTACTTTGTTCTAAATCCTCTTGCACAACAACTTTCGCAGCTTCAAAAACACCTTTTATTGAGATATCTCCTTCAAGTAGCGATATGGCTTCAGGCCATCTGCGCTGAAAGGAAAAATAATTTGTACAATTATCCTTAGCGTACTCCTTTGCCCCTTTTCTAGCAGTTATAGCGGCACTAAAATAACCTTTGCGTTGTCCTGATATTCCAATTGAGCGCAAAAGAGCTGTCATAAAGATATTAAAACTTATCGAAGATTCCAAAAATGGAGCAGGATAAGGTTGCAAAGACTTGCTTGGAATTTTTAAAAGATCAATCTGAGTAGCAGAAAACTCTAGCTTTCTATTCTCATAAAGCCACCTGAAGATATCCTGTCTAAAACGAATTGCCTCACGCTTTACAGAGACTGGCGGTAGACGGCGCAAACACCATGCGTTATCAAACCAAACCTCTGCTCCATACATTCTTACATTGAGTAGGAAGTCTAGATCTTCTCCTCTAGGAATCCACGGATCAAATGAGACACGTCTTAAGGCCTCTCTATGAATTGCTAAACATCCTCCACAAGCAGTGTTTGAAGGAGAAAGCCTAGGGCCAGTCATAGCAGACTCAATCCACTGATTAAATCCCTCGTGTTGCTTCCAAAACCTATCGACGAACTTATACTTATTTTTTGCCTTATAACTTCCGCGTCTATCGAGATAATAGCCTGTCTTAATCAAAATAGGAACGCCACTTTGAGTAAGCATTCCAAGTCCGTAACATGCCTTTTCGATAAACTCAGGATCTTCTATGACCTCATTATCATCGATAAAAATCGCTTCTGTATAACCCATAACCGCAGCATAGGCTAGGCCAAAATTCCTTAGTGCCCCATAGCCCACGAGCGATATTCCATTTTGCATATCGCCAATACCAAGCTGAACCATTCTTGAGTGCAAATAGTCTTGCTCAGATTTTCCTAAAACTGTGATATCAAGTTCATTTGCAAACCGCGAGATTTCTGAGACAACCTTTTCTTTTGCCTGCTCTTCAATGCCAGTCTCACTAACAACTAGAATTGAGATTGGTACTTTTTTATCTAAAACTTTCAAAGATGAAAGACAACGCGCTAACTCGCCTTGTCGCTCCAATGGAGTCATATGATCATAGGTATCTATAATACTTTCGTCTTTTAAGCTTCTTGAACTACAAGCATATGTTGGGATAATAATCACAGGGTTCACAAGGCTCTCCAGTTCTATGTCACAGCAGTTTTTAATAGCAAAACTCAGAAACTGTATTCACAAAAGTTATTAAAAACTCTATGCGTCGTACGTTTAGTAATACCATTTTAAGATTCGCCCAATTAAAGGTAGAGCAAAAAAACAAAATCGCCTTGAATTGGAGGAATATACACTTTTATTTTACATACACAGAATAAACCAATATTTACTAAATGCTAGGCCAAAATGTGCAATATTATTGATCTATATAAATTCGATGTGTGCTTAAAAACTAATGTGAAGCTAACGAATTGTTCGAAAAGACTCCTGATTTTTTCAAAAGTTTGTATAGCGGATAGCCAATGACATAGATAGAAATCGTCTGGCCAATTCCGATTCCCAAAACTCCAACCAGATACAAGATTGGATATGCCCCTGTTATAACAATTTCAGTAAATGGAAGTGTATAAGCTCCCGCTGCGGTCATAATAAAAGGCAGATATATTGGAACAATCAAAGCATTAGAAAGCACTGGACCAAGAAGAGCCAAAAGTGGCCTCTCTCTAAACTTCCAACACCACATTGCGCCTAAAAGAGTGGCTATGGTTCCAAATACAACATCCAAAAGGCCCAAAGCTCCAGTTCCAGCTAGCGCGATGGCGATGAGATTTGCAAGAGCACATCCAATTCCAAGTCCTGGAATAGCAGCACGGCTCATCAATGCAAAAGCCATTAAAGCCTCGGAGATTCTAAGTTGGACTAACCCCCAAGAAAGTCCTTGAAGAAAAAACATGGTCACTAAGGTAGTTGCAGCATAGAGCGCTGCGACCATTCCGGCTTGTGCAACATAAGTTGCCCGATTAGTCTTTTTGTCCATGCTATAACCCCTTCTACCAACAAACAATCTTTAGAGTATCGTCGTATTGTATACAATTGCTACACGCCTTATACCTCCATTTAGGCTATGGGACTTCTAAATGGCAAGGTTTTTGAAAGAAAGAGTGAGTAACATGGATCCAAATATATCCGAAATAGCAAATAGGATCCGCTCCCTCAGGGAGGATCTAGAACTTAGCGCTCAAGATATGGCCGAAGCTACTGGCAGAAGTGTTGAGGAATATCTCGCACAGGAGTCTGGTGAAAAAGACTTGAGCTTTACTTTTTTATATAAATGCGCTGAAAAGCTTGGCGTTGATGTAATCGAGCTCTTAACTGGAGAAAATCCACATCTAAAAGGCTATTCGTTAATTAGAAATGGTGATGGTCTATCTATCAAACGCCGTGCTGGCTTTGAGTATCTACATATTGCACCTAACTTTAATGGCAAATTATGTGAGCCATTCGTTGTCACCGCTCCATATTTGCCAGAAGAGCAAGATGCGCCCATACACCTCTCAAAACATGCTGGTCAAGAATTCGACTATATTCTTAGCGGTAAGATGAAGTTTGCCTACGAAGATCATATCGAGATTCTAGGCCCTGGAGATGCCTTACTTTACGATTCTGGCCGTGGACATGGAATGATCGCCACAGATGGCGAGCCATGCGTATTTCTCGCAATTGTTATTCATTCTCCAGATGACGAAATTTCCAAAGGGGATTTCTGATTCCTAGATTAGGAGAGCCGCAACAGACTTCCCCCGCAACCAAATTATGGCGGATTAAAGGCTAAAACTATGAGCCTTATGGCTTTGCTGTGGGTAAATTTGTTATATCGGGAGTATCAAATGCGAAATATAAACGAGAGATATCTTAAAGAGACTTTTAATGGCAACGGAGTTTTAGAGACTCTAGATCTTAACATCCCAAAAGATTTCAACTTCGCTTACGACTGCGTTGATGATATTGCTTCTGCTGAGCCAGATCGTCCCGCAATGGTGTGGTGTAATCCAGAGGGCGAAGAGCACACATTTTCTTTTGGAGATATGAAGAAGTGGTCAGACAAGACCGCCAATGTTCTTAAAGCACACGGCGTTGGCAAAGGCAGCATGGTTTTAGTGATCTTGCGCAGACACTACCAGTTCTGGTTTACTGCCCTAGCGCTTCATAAGCTTGGCGCTATTATGATCCCTGCAACTTTTATGCTTAAAGAACACGACTTAGAGTATCGAATCAAGAGCGCCGAAGTCACACATATCATCTGCACAAATTGCGGATTTATCCCTGATGTTGTTGATAATACAGTTCCTAAATGCCCTTCTATTGAAAAGCTATTCATCGTTAATGGCGGTGGTGGAGGGTTAATCGATTCCGCTGATGACCCAACGCTTGGCTCAGCTCTAAGCGGTCCAGAAAAAATCTGTGCCGCTAGCGCAATTCGCAAGGGTTGGATCGACTTTAATACCGAGGTCAGGCAGGCATCCGAAGATTTTGAAAGAGTTCACACTATGGCTACCGACCCATTCTTGATGTATTTTTCATCGGGAACTAGCGGACAACCAAAGATGGTTTTGCTCGATGGATCTTATCCTCTTGCTCATATCTTAACGGCCAAGCATTGGCATAACGTTGTTAGTGATGGTGGAATCCATTTCACAATCGCTGATACAGGATGGGGTAAAGCTGTTTGGGGCAAATTATATGGCCAATGGCTTATGGAAGCATGCATTATGACCTATGATTTTGATCGTTTTGATGCGGCTCAAATATTGCAACTCATCCAAGATTACAAAATCACAACTCTATGCTGCCCTCCAACGATGTATCGAATGATGATGCTTGAAGATGTTGATGCTTATGATCTTTCAAGTCTCGTCTACTCAACAACTGCTGGTGAGGCTCTAAATCCAGATCTATTTGTTGCTTGGAAAGAACATACCGGTCTTACAATCTTTGAGGGATTTGGACAGACAGAAACACCTCTTACCGTTGCCAATATCACCAATATGCAGCCTAAGCCAGGATCGATGGGAAAGCCAAGCCCACTTTATCATGTTGCTATTTTGGATGAGGATGATAAAGAATGTGCACCGGGCGCAACCGGTGAGATCTGCATCGAGCTAAAAGACTACGATGGTTGGTCTGGAGTTCCAGGTATCTTGATGGAGTACTACAAGGATCCAGAACGCACAGCTGCTGCAAAACATGACGGATGGTATCACACTGGAGACACTGCCTGGAAAGATGAGGACGGTTATCTTTGGTACGTTGGCCGCAATGACGACGTTATCAAATCTAGCGGTTATAGGATTGGCCCATTTGAAATCGAAAGCGTTTTGCTAGAACATGACGCCGTTGCCGAGTGCGCAATCACAGGTGTTCCAGACCCAATCAGAGGCATGAGCGTAAAGGCTACGATTGTTCTTGCAAAGGGTTTTGAGCCATCTGATGAGTTGACAAAGGAGCTTCAGACCTGGTGTAAAAAGCAGACAGCACCTTACAAATATCCTAGGATCATCTCTTATCTAGATGAGCTTCCAAAAACTGTTAATGGAAAGATCCGAAGAAGCGCAATTAGAGAAGCTGATATATCTAAAAGTTCACAACAGTAAGAATTATTAAGGCTGACAAAAATATCGAAAACCTTAAGCTTATGAAGGCGATTTTAAAGGTTGATTTGTAAACGAGCTTTTAAAAGAAAATATAAGGGCATTGGCTAGTATCTAATGCCCCTTATTTGTATCGTCACTCTACTTTTGGATAAGCATCTCAGCAATTTGGACAGCATTTAGCGCTGCACCTTTGCGAATCTGATCAGCAACAACCCACATTGCCAAGCCATGCTCAACAGTTGGATCTTTTCTTAAACGACCAACATAAGTGTCATCGGTTTCGGCCAAAAATCCGGGCATTGGATACAAGTTTTGCGACGGATCATCCATAACAGTAATTCCAGGTGCGTTTTCCAAAGCCCTTCTTGCATCTTCAATACTGACCTCATCTTCAAACTCAATATTGATAGACTCAGCATGACAACGAAGCACCGGTACACGCACGCAAGTTGGCGCAACTTCAATGGAGGGATCCCCCATGATCTTCTTGGTCTCAACGACCATCTTCCACTCTTCTTTTGTAGAACCGTCCTCGAAAAAGATATCGATATGCGGAATGCAATTAAATGCAATTCTATGAGCAAAGGCGTTGATATGAAGCTCCTCGCCATCCAAAAACTCACGAGACTGAGCGTAGAGTTCTTCCATAGCAGCAGCACCAGCGCCAGAAGCGGCTTGATATGTTGATACAACTACACGCTTAATCCTAGAAAGATCATAGAGAGGTTTTAGTGCTACGACCATCTGAATTGTCGAACAATTTGGGTTTGCAATAACACCGTTATGCTTAAATGCATCGTCTGGATTGACTTCAGGAACAACCAGCGGAACATCTTCATCCATACGAAATGCTGAAGAATTGTCGATCATGACTGCGCCAGCCTCAACAACATCTGGCCTCATAGCGCGAGAAACAGAAGCTCCCGCAGAAAAGAGTGCGATATCAATACCACTAAACGACTCTGGAGTCATCTCTTGGACTTCAAGCTCTCCACCTTTAAACGGAAGCTTCTTACCCGCACTCCTATGACTTGCCAGTGCAACAACTTTACTTGCTGGAAAATCCCTTTGCTCAAGAACTTTAAGCATCTCGCGACCAACAGCACCTGTCGCACCGCAAACTCCAACGACTGGATAAGCAGGCATTTTCTTAGTCCAAGACATCGATAAACTTCCTATCTTCCTTTAGCGGCTTTTTGTTCGATCTCTTCACTTGATAGTTGTGTCTCTTCAAAAATAGTCTCGGAGTCAAGTCCAAAGGCGGTATGTAAGCACTGAACTGCCTCTTGAGTTAGAGACTTATCTATAACAACAGAAATTCTAATTGACGAAGTGGAGATCAAAGAAATGTTGATTCCGTTTTCTGCTAAGGCATTAAACATCTTGGCAGCGATTCCAGGATTTGTTTTCATTCCAGCGCCAACAAGTGAGATCTTAGCAATCGACTTGTCAATAAGATAGCTTCTGGCATTTAAATCCTCTACCAAGCTATCCAAAATGCCCATTACCTTCGAGAGATCATTCAAAGGAGTGGTAAATGACATGTCGGTCATGCCATTTTCAGAGACATTTTGGACGATCATATCCACATTTGCACCAATCTCAGCCACAGAAGAGAAGACCTTAGCAGCAATTCCCGGCTGATCAGGCACATCCCTTAGTGTTACCTTTGCTTCAGAATCATCATGGGCAATTCCAGAAATAACTGCGGACTCCATGTCCGGAACCTCCTTGACTATAGTGCCTGGATTGTCGCTAAATGCAGAGCGGCAATGAATTACAACACCAAAGTTTCTCGCAAATTCAACTGAACGAGCCTGCAAAACTCCAGAGCCGTTGTCGGCAAGCTCAAGCATTGGCTCATATCCAATTTCAGAGATCTTTTTAGCGTATGGAGCAACACGAGGATCTGCAGTGTATACCCCTTCTACATCTGTGTAGATCTCACACATATCTGCACCAATAGCAGCGGCAAGCGCCACTGCTGTAGTATCAGAGCCACCGCGACCTAGGGTTGTTATATCACCAGCTCGTGTAACACCTTGAAATCCTGCGACGATAACGATGTTTCCCTTGTTCAGCTCGTAAAAGATTCTATCTGCCTTAATCTCTCTAATCTTAGCCTTTGAAAAGGAAACATCTGTAACGATGCCTGCCTGTCCACCGGTAAATGAAATGGCATTGTACCCCATGCCTTCGATAGCCATAGCCAAGACAGCCATAGAAATCTGCTCTCCAGCAGAAAGCAACACATCCATCTCTCTACTTGGTGGATTGTCATTTACAGCATGTGCTAGCTTCACAAAATCATCTGTGGACTTGCCCATAGCAGAGACAACAGCAACCACTTTGTCACCCGCTTCTTTACGAGCAATGATCCTAGAGGCAGCCCTTTTAATCCGTTCTTCATTTGCAACGGAGGTTCCTCCGAATTTCATCACGACCAAAGACATCGTGAAACCATCCTCAAATAAACTCCCGATATTCCTAGGAAATAATACCCAACTCTTAGCAACTATATGCCAATAGTGTGGCAAAAGGGCTTTCATAGACGGTTTGGT
This sequence comes from uncultured Coriobacteriaceae bacterium, assembly GCA_964558235.1. Classification (GTDB taxonomy): domain Bacteria; phylum Actinomycetota; class Coriobacteriia; order Coriobacteriales; family CADBOM01; genus CAZLCK01. The sequence continues at coordinate 401 of CAZLCK010000044.1, read as the reverse complement.
GAGTAAATACTGAGATAACACAACTTTCGCCCCTCCGCACAACCCCTAAGGCGCAACCCTGCGGGGTGTGTGGTAAGTTTAAGAAGTTGCCTGTATAAAAACGTCTTGGAAAAAAATTCGGACCAGCTGTTCTCTTTAAAGGCCAGGAGAGAGATTTGCCGATCCGAATAAGTCCGGAAGCATGCCTGCTAGCTGTAGGCTGTTCAGCTTTTTCGACATGCAATTATTTGACGTAGTCTATTATAACACTGGTTAACTATTTTTCAAATCGACTATGATTGACACCGGCAAGCGGTTAGTGCCAAATAGTAAATATCAAAAAGTTATACTTATAGACTGATCTATATTTGTTTGCATCTATTACTAGCACAGCTATACATATATTTTTGTTGTTTTTGTCT
>CAZLCK010000043.1:0-12615 GCA_964558235.1 uncultured Coriobacteriaceae bacterium | reverse complement strand
TTGATCAGGAGTTCTTGTTTTTGATGTCAGCTAATCAGCTGCAAAAGTCGGGGGTAAATTATCACCTTACAGTACTGGTGATGCAAGAACATTAACGGTAAAAGAAACAATAAAATCCGATTGCGTGCTATGAGTGGTGCAAGTCGGCTAAATCATCGCACTTGTTTATAACAATTGTGCGGCAATAGTGTATAAGTTTTATTAAGACTCTCAGTCAAGGCGACGTTTAGCTCAGTGCCCATTTCGAGCTTAAAAAAACGATCAAAAATCGTCTATACTCAAAGGTAAAATAAGCCCCATGCGTCCTTTGCCCTTCTATATTTTAAGGGTGAAAAAATGGAAGAGTGCATAGGCCGTGGGATAGTTGAATATGCAAAGGAGAGAGAAATGACCGAAGCGGTTGTTGCAGAAGATGCTAAGGCCTCGGAATTAACGGGGCGGGTTTTTGATACACAAGGTTTTTCTGTCCATGATGGTCCAGGTATCCGTACTACAGTATTCTTTAAGGGCTGTCCTCTCAAATGCCTATGGTGTCATAGCCCTGAATCTCAGCGTTTTGAGTCTGAGATTGCAATGCTTAGCACAAAGTGCGTTAATTGTGGACGTTGTGTTCAAGCCTGTCCAACAGGTGCTCGTCAGTGCGAGATAACTCAAAAAGAGGATGGAACCCCAAACTTTGATTACAGTATCGATCTTGATAAGTGTGTTCGTTGTGGCAAGTGCGTCGAGTCTTGTTTAACACAAGCACTTTATTGGTGCGGAGTCGATCAAACAGTAGAAGATGTCATGAAGGCTGTTCGTCGTGATAAGCCATTTTATAAGAAGTCCGGCGGTGGAATTACCGTCTCTGGCGGAGAGTGTTTAGCTCAAGCCGACTACATCGCTGAGCTCCTCAAGCAATGTAAAGAGGAAGAAGTAAGCACCGCTGTTGATACCTGTGGCTATATACCATGGGCAAGCATTGAGAAAGTTTTGCCCTATACAGATCTATTCCTTTATGACATCAAGCATATGGATAGCGAAAAGCATAAGGAAGGCACTGGCGTTCCAAACGAGCTTATTCTTGAGAACGCTAAAAAGATCGCTGAAAATGGAGGAAAGTTCCACATTCGTGTTCCTTTAATTACGGGTTACAACGATTCTATCGAGAACATGGAGGCTATTCGTGACTTCTTGCTTCCAATTAAAGATTCGGTTGATCTAATTCAAGTTCTTCCATATCATGCGCTTGGTACTGTTAAGTGGGATCGTCTTAATTGGACAGATGAGGGCACTTTCTATCAAACTACTCCTCCAACCGATGAGGAAATTCAAGCCCGTTGCGATATCTTCCGTGAAGCGGGATTTGAAGTTATCATCCATTAGCGCTTCATCCATTAGCCGGTTGTTTGTAGGGAATAGTTTGTAGCCACTCTTGACGCAAACGCTCTCAATGGTAGAATTACCACTTGCGGTCGGATAGCTCAGTTGGTAGAGCAGGGGACTGAAAATCCCCGTGCCGGCGGTTCAAGTCCGTCTCCGACCACCATTTAAAAAGCAAGCCCCGAGATGAAGATTTCGGGGCTTTTTTTCGGGGATTTTCGGGCTAAAGGCCAAAACGTGTTGATGATTTTCAACATCATCGCAGTTCAAACCCAATAAGTATGCTCGGATTTTCATTGGGCGTGCCGAGCATTTATGCTTCTAAAACTTCTGCGCTACGCTTTAGCTCCTTGATGATTTCGATTCCTTGAGTGCAAACTTCTTCACAGGCTCCACATTCAATGCAATCTGATGCCTTGCCAGTTTCGCGAGTGTCAAACGAATGGGAAAATCTTGCACTCTTTAAATTGTTATAAATGAGGTAGTTATTCATATTTTTAAACGTGTCATTGATAGGAATATTCATCGGACATCCTGGTAAGCAATACCTGCAGTCTGTGCAAGGAATGCTTGAAATCTCTTCCAGCTTCTGTTGCACATTAGAAAATGTTTTGTGATCTTCGTCTGTCAACCCTTTAAAGTTGGCAAACGTATCTATGTTCTGTCTAACTTGCTCAAGAGTCGACATTCCTGAAAGAATCGTAATAATGCCGTCGAGGTTATTTGCGAAACGAAGTCCCCACGAAGCAAGATTTGCATTTGGATCTGATTTCTTAAAGATCTTCTCAACAGGCTCAGGAAGATTGCAAAGCGAGCCACCTTTTAGAGGCTCCATGATGATAATTGGTACATTATGCTTGCGAGCAACTTCATAACATAGTGCCGATTGAATTTGAGGACTGTTCCAATCAGCATAATTTATTTGAAGCTGTACAAACTCGGTCTCTGGATGTTTTGTTAAAACTTCATCGAGCAGATCAGCATGGTCATGGAAGCTAAAACCAACATGTCTGATCAAGCCCTCTTCTTTTTTCTTCTGTAAAAACTCCCAAGTCCCATATTTTTCGAAGAATTCGGTCCTAGAGCCTCCAACATTGTGCAGTAAGTAAAAATCAAAATAACCTGCCCCTGTGCGCTCCAATGAGATCTCAAGCATTTGCTCGGCCTCTTTGCGGTTTTTGGCTTCCCAAGAAGGCATTTTGCTAGCCAAATAAAAAGACTCTCTTGGATATCTATCTACTAAAGCTTTTTTAGTTGCATCTTCGGATCCAACATATCCATACGCAGTATCAAAATAGGAAAACCCATTTTCAATAAAGAGATCTACCATCTCTTTTACTTGTTCAATATCAATCTCTTTATTTATATCGTTGTTTATATGCGGTAATCGCATAAGCCCAAAACCGAGCTTAGGAACATCTTCTCCAAGATATGCCAATTGTACCTCTCCCCATCCATATTCATTTAACTAGACTCTGTCTAAATTGCTACATCTATTTTTAGTATGTTTCAACTGTTTAACTATGCAGATTTGAAATTTCCTCCCTAAATCGCCTATTCGCGTAATCAGAGGTTTCTTTTTCAAGCATATTATAAAGATTCAATAATTTCATGCCCTCTTCTGTGAGAGTTGAACCCCTTGCGCCATCCCTATCGATAATAAAAAATCCAAATCCAGATTCAGTCTCTTTAATGATTCTCCATGCCTTGCTATAGGCCATGCCAAGTTTTTTAGCGGCTTGATTTAATGATCCTGTGTCAACAATGCCTTGTAATAACGAAACGACTCCTTTTCCTAAAGTGCCATTATCTTGATCTCCGCCCTCAATGATTGTCATCTTGATAGAGATCGAGAGATTATCAAATTTGTTCATATTCTCTCCTGTCTATAAGGCTAAATTATGTTTTAAAATAGGTGCGCTGCCGATTCTTTGGGCACGTTTTATCCTGTTTTATCACATAACTATTTAACCTCTACTTTGTCTAGAAAGAGATCAAATAGTTAATGTGCTGGACATAATTTTACCTATGATAAAAATTCAAGAATAACTTTTTCTATCTCTTCTTTTGTGGCGTTGCAGATCTCTTTAAATCTTAGAGACAAATTATCCAGCTCTGCAAGTCCTGAAGGGATGTTAAATGATGACGTCTCTTGGGCAATTAAATTATTTAACTGCGCTCCTGTGAGTTTTTGAATATCTTTTGGAAGTTCACTATTAGCTTTAAGACCATGAATTGCACGGTAGACATCATCGCCAAATTTAGCCCAGTGAGCAGTTGATACAATCAACATTGGTACATCCTTTAGATTATTTTGTGCAACTCCCCATGCGACAGCAGTGTGTGGATCTATCAAATAGTCATGTTCATTGTGAACTTCACGAATAATCTCTAAAGATTCATCATTTGAAATAGATCCAGCTGTATAAAGATCTTGGATTTTATTTAAAAGATCTTTATCTATCTCGAATTTTTTAGAATTATTAAGCTGATCCATCCAGGTTTTAATCTTTGTTCCATCTCTGCCACAAAGTTCAAATAGTTGGCGTTCCATATTGCTAGATACTAAGATGTCCATTGAAGGCGAAGGAGTTAACACAAGTTGTCGGTTTGAGATGTCGTAGACACCGGTATTGATAAAGTCTGTCAAAATTCTATTTTCGTTACTTGCGCATATTAATTTTCTTATTGGAGTTCCCATACATTTTGCGTAGTAAGCTCCAAGGATATTTCCAAAGTTTCCTGTTGGCACGCAGATATCGATTGGGTTTCCGCCCTTAACTTTACCGTCTTTTACCATGGTTGAATAAGCACTCACATAGTAGACAATCTGTGGCATTAGGCGTCCCCAGTTGATGGAATTTGCGCTTGAAAGCTTGATTGATTTTTGTTTAGCTAACATATCTGCAAATTCGGAATCTGCAAAGGTTTGTTTTACAGAGGTCTGGCAGTCGTCGAAGTTTCCAGTTGCTCCAAAAACGCAAAGGTTAGATCCACGTTGCGTCGCCATCTGCTTAAATTGAATATCGCTGACGCCTCCGTCTGGATAGAAAACTACGATTTTTACATGTTCACGATCTTTAAATCCCTCTAGTGCTGCTTTTCCAGTGTCGCCTGATGTTGCAACCAAGATCAAAAAATCACTATCTAATTCATTTTGAGCCTTTAGCTTAGCTACTGCTCTTGAGAAAAAAACTGGTAAGCACTGCAATGCCATATCTTTAAAGGCGCTTGTTGGTCCATGCCAAAGTTCCATAACATGCATATTTGGTGCAACTTCAACGATGGGAGTGATTCGCCTATCATCAAAGTTATCTCCATATGCGATATGAGTTATATCCTTGATCGTTTCGTTGTCAAAGTCGGTATCAAAACGGCTAAATATCGTAGCTGCTCTATCTGCGTATGACATATCTGCAAGTGACAAAATCTCATCTAATGTGAGTGTTGGAATTGTTTGAGGAACAAAAAGACCTCCACCAGATGCAATACCCTTTACAATAGCTTGTGAGAAGCTCAACGGGTTTTGTGTCATTTGTCTTGTATCGACATAGCAATTTGAATTGGTATTTGCAGACGTAGCAGGCATCGATTCTCCAAACTTTTTGATATTTTGATAAGTAGATTTTGACTAGTTTTATACTACTAGTGATCATTAGTAACACATAATACCTAAATTAGCTGTAAATATTTACATCGGCCTCGATATTAGGAAGGCAAGCAATGAAATATGCCATTGTCATTATGGACGGAGCGGCAGGTTTACCTTGTGAAGAGCTGGGTGGTCTTACAACATTAGAAGCTGCGCAAACACCCAATTTAGACAAACTTGTTGCAGGTGGAACTGTAGGTTTGACTCGAAATGTTCCTGAGGGACTAGAGTGTTCATCCAATGTTGCGTGCACTTCGGTCATGGGTTTTGATCCGGCGAAGTATCCAATTGGTAGAGGCGCGATCGAAGGATTAGCTGCAGGAGTTAACCTTGGGGAAAATGAGGTGGCCTTAAGAGTTAATCTTTGCAGCGTTATAGATGGTAAGATGTCTAGCTACTCTGCGGATAATATTTCAACAGAGGAGGCTGCACACTATATTGAACTTTTGGCAAGTAAATTAAATGATGATACCTTTACGATCTATCCATCCGTTGGTTTTAGGGCAATTTTGGTTGTGAAAAATCACCCAGAACTCATGGATTGTGTTTTTTACGCTGCACATAACATCTCTGATATGGAGATTCAAGATTATCTTCCAAAAGGAAAGTCCTCCGATCTTATTTTGGATTATCAGAATAAGGCTTCTCAGATATTAACTTCTATGGATGAAAATGTGAGCAGAGCAAAAAATGGACTTTTGCCCGTCAATTGTGCTTGGATTTTTTGGCCTGGACTTAAACCAAGTTCAATGGAGACTTTCTATCAAGCATATGGCTTAAATGCGACAATGCAATCTGGTGTTGATCTTTTGAAGGGTCTTGCAGTTTTAACCGATGTAAAGGTTATGGAATTCGAAGGTATCACCGATGGCGCCGATACCGATTATAGAGCTCAAGGCCTTGGCGCACTTGAGATGTTAAAAGTTTCTGATGTAGCTTTTGTTCACATTGAAGCACCAGATGCGCAAGGTCATGACGGTCATGCACATGGTAAAATGGAGGCAATTGAAGCGATAGATCGCGAAATTATCTCAAGGCTTGTTGATTACAAGGATGATGAGTTGAGGATTATGGTGTTGCCTGATCATCCAACTCCAGTTGTTACCAAAAGACATTCATCTGATATGGTTCCATTTGTTCTTCATGGACCAGGCTTTTCGTCTAATAACTGCACTAAGCTAACTGAAAAACAGGCCGAGTCAACCGGTCTAATTGTTGATCCGGGATATCATCTAATGAAAAAGCTTTTATCTCATGATGGCTAAATCAAAAGCAGATGCTTTTGGCTGTCAAATTTAGAAAGGAGCGCCTTAATGGCAAAAGATAGCAGCTTTGACGTTGTTTCTGAGGTGGATTTGCAAGAGGTCGATAATGCTTATCAGCAGACCAAAAAAGAATTAACTCAAAGATACGATCTAAAAGATTCGAACAGTAGTATCGAATTTGATAAATCTAATGCAACCATTACGGTTTTGGCACCAAGTGATTTTGTTTCAAAACAAGTAATAGATGTTTTAAATAGTCGTTTGATTAAGCGCAAGGTTGAGATCAGTAGTATTAAGTGGTCAGATCCACAGCAAGCAAGTGGTATGAATGTGCGTGTTGTTGGAAGTATTATCATGGGGATCGATCAAGATACAGTCAAGAAGATCAATAAGGATATCAAGGCTCAAAAGTTTAAAGTTAAATCTACGATTGAGGGCGATAAGTTACGTGTTAGCTCTCCAAGTAAAGATACTTTGCAGGAGGTTATTGCCTATCTAAAGTCACAAGATTATGGACTGCCATTGCAATTTACAAACTATCGTTAGTAATTGCTACATTGAAGGAGGCAGTGACACATGGCCATCTCCTTGTCTTAAGATGTCCAACTTTTTGTTCACACCTCCTTGTCACGAGTTATCCTGTGATTAAGCGTTAGATTTAAAAAGATTGATATGTATATATCTGAGAGTTCAAAAAGTAAAAAAGCTACTAGTAGTGTTCCGTTAGTTCAGATTGTCACCTTAGGTTGTGCAAAAAACGAGGTTGACAGCGATAAGATGCGCGTGTCTTTACTTAATGCTGGTTTTGAAGTCATTGGTACTGATGAGCTTTCAGATAGATTTGCTGACGTAATCGTTGTAAATACCTGTTCGTTTATTACTGAAGCAACGCAAGAATCAATAGATACGATTTTGTCTATTGCTGATGATATTGCAAATATCAATGATCTAGATAGGGTTAGCTCTCCTAAATTAGTAGTTACGGGATGCATGCCTTCACGATATGGCGATGAGCTTTACGAAGAATTAAGCGAAGTCGATGCGTTTTTGAGTGCTGTTGAAGAGCAGAAGATTGCTGAAGTTGTAGAACAGCTTACAGGCTTTGATGCCAATGCTGTAAAAAGTAGCGCTGTGAATGATCCTAGGACTGCAAAAGATAACGCGCCAACGGATAACAGCGCGATAAAAGATGATGTAGCTAGTGCTCAATCGTCGGAGATCTTGGTTACTCCTAAGCGAGCTTATAACACTAAAGTGCACGATAACAGAGTGCAGATAGAATCGACTCAAAGAACACTTTCATCCCCATGGGCCTATGTAAAGATTTCTGACGGATGCAGTTCAAATTGCACATATTGTACAATCCCGCGTATCAGAGGTGCCTATAGGTCTAGGCCAGCAGGAGATATTGTCAAAGAAATAGATGGACTTGTTGGCCAGGGATGCAAAGAGATTATCCTAATTGGTCAAGATACTGGAATTTGGGGTAGGGATCTTACTGATGATCCATCTGCTTTAGAGATTTCTCAGATTAGCAATAGCAAGTTACAATTTGGTACTGAGAAATTGCAATTGACAAAGACCACTCTAGCCACATTGATGGATTTTTTGGCTACGCACTATCCAGATGTGTGGTTTAGGGTTATGTATCTACAGCCTAAGGGTGTGACGGATGATCTTTTAGGTGTGATGTCATTACACAAAAATATCTGCCCTTATCTGGATATTCCTCTTCAGCATTGCTCTAAGAGAGTTCTAAAAGATATGAACCGTCAGGGAAGTGCAGAAGAGTATCTTCAGCTTTTGGATCGTATTAGAGCTTCACTTGGGGATTGTACTATTAGGACGACCTTTATCGCTGGCTTTCCGGGTGAGACAGATCAGGAATCGCAAGAACTCGCTTCGTTTGTTGAGCAGGCTCACTTCGATTTTGCTGGTGTTTTTGAATATTCTCAAGAAGATGGTACTTTGGCTGGTGAGCGTGAAGATCAAATCGACACAGAAGTTATCATCGACAGAGCAAATGCGATTAGAGAAGTTGCTGATATTTCTGGTTTAGAGTTGGCTGAAAGCAGAGTTGGGCAGACACTAGATGTACTGATTTGTGATATTGATGCAGAATTATCAACCGAGCAGGAGAGTATTGTTTGGGGTAGAAGTATGTTTCAAGCTCCCGATGTAGACAGCATTGTTTTTCTGCCAGGTTCTGCTGATTTGATTGGCCAGAGAGTTCGCGTGAAAATCGTCGATTGTGCTGCGTATGATTTGGAAGGAAGAATAGCTAGTGACTGAAATGAATATAAAGTCACAATGGAAAACTACCGCTAACAAGGTGACTTTAGTTCGAATTTTGCTAATCCCTCTTTTTGTCGTTGTGCTGTTAGCGCCATGGCCAGAGTGGCTTACTGATACAGCGGTCTTTTCTCAACGTGCTGAGTTTATCGATTCTGCAATTAAGCCTTGGGCTGCGGCTATAGTGTATGCGGTCTTAGCCTTAACCGATGGTGTAGATGGATATATTGCAAGAAAACGCAATGAGATCACAACTGTCGGTAAGTTTTTAGATCCCATTGCAGATAAAATTTTGGTTGTAGCTGCACTAGTAGCCCTAGTTGAGCTGGGCGATCTTCCTAGCTGGCCAGTTTTGATTATTATTGCTAGGGAATTTGTTGTTTCTGGTTTGAGAATGATAGCTGCATCTGAAGGTATCGTTATCGCGGCTCAGATGTCAGGTAAAGTCAAGACTTGTCTTACACTTATTGCGATCTTGCTCTTTATTATTAAGTCGAGCAGTATCATTGAGTCGCTTCCATCCGATATTTACTATGCGATCTACATTTTCTCGTGGGCAGTGATGACAGCTGCTCTGGTTGTGACAATCACATCTATGGTTCAATATATTTCAAAAACATTCTCTATGCTTGGTGAAAAGCATGCAGCAGAAAATTCTACTGACTTTTCAGGCTCAACGACTGCAGCAGATGCAGCATCCATGAAAGACACGGCATTCGCAGCAGATGCAGAACCTAGGACAGATGCAGAACCTAAAAAAGCATCTTTATCTGTTTGCGATGGAATTTCTTTTGACGACAAGACGTATAGACTGGCCGAAAAAGTGCTCTCTAAAGCCAGAGAACTTGGTGTTCATATTGCAAGTGCTGAATCTTGTAGTGGCGGTTTAGTCGGTGGTGTGCTTACTGTAATTCCTGGATCATCCGATGTTTATCAAGGTGGCGTAATTAGCTATACATATGATGTCAAGGAGCGCTTACTAGGTGTTACAAACGAATCATTGGAGCGAGCGGGAGCGGTAAGTGAAGAGGTCGCACTCGAAATGGCTCAAGGCGCAAAAAATACCATTTTGGCCGATTTTGACTTAGATAAGGCTATCGCTGTTTCAATTACTGGAGTAGCAGGGCCTGGCTCTAGCGAATCTAAGTCTCAGGGTACTGTGTGGTTTGGTGTAGTAGGTCGGGGAGAACCTAAAGCTATCTGTATGAATTTTGATGGTGATAGAAATAGTGTGAGGTCTCAGGCTGTACAAAAGGCATTAGAGTTAATTGACGAGCGTTTATAAAATGTAAAGATTAACTGCGGTTGTGTGATTTATTATCTTGTTGCGCAAAGATCGCAGTGGGCGCGCCGAATCGTTTGCGGTAGACATAAAACCTTTATTAGCTGCAATCGCGTAAAAATAGCATTTATGTACGAGTATTTACCTACGGCTTTTACATGACAGATTTCGCAATTTCGTTTTAGCTTGAAACTGTTTTAAAAATGCACAGGAGCTGTTTTAGTTATCTATCTGTTCAGTCCTAAGATCTGTTCTATATCCTTTTTGTCAGATAAAGAAATATAAAATTTGATAGGTGAATTTATGATCTAGGCATTTATAGAATTCTTTATCAAATTCTTGACCGCGAACAAATGTTCGGATAATATTTGAACAACCGAATTCTCAGCCATCGGTTGGCATTGATAAAAAGGAGCAAAATTGAAAGAGTTTGCAATGGAAGCCGATAAATCTAAAATCCTTGAGGTAACTCAGGCTCAAATAGAAAAGCGTTTTGGTAAGGGCACAATTATGAAGCTCGGTGATAGTACCGAAATGTTTGAGATAGGAGCTATTTCTACAGGAGCTTTACCCTTAGATGCTGCATTAGGCATAGGTGGCGTGCCTCGTGGAAGAATTATCGAGATATATGGTCCAGAATCTAGTGGAAAAACAACGCTAGCGCTTCAAATAATCGCAGAGGCTCAGGGCGAGGGCGGAACAGTTGCCTTTATCGACGCAGAGCATGCTCTAGATCCTTCGTATGCTGCTCGCATAGGTGTTGATATAGATAATATCTTGATCTCACAGCCAGATACAGGGGAGCAGGCTCTTGAGATTTGTGACATTCTTGTGCGTTCAGGCGCAATTGATGCCGTCGTAGTTGATTCTGTTGCAGCATTGGTACCAAAGGCTGAGATTGATGGTGAAATTGGGGATCTTACTGTTGGCGCTCAGGCAAGACTTATGAGCCAAGCTCTTAGAAAACTTGCTGGTTCACTTTCAAAGTCAAACTGTACATGTATCTTTATTAATCAACTCAGAGAAAAGATCGGTGGATATGGTAACCCCGAGGTCACAACTGGTGGGCGTGCACTCAAGTTCTTCTCTTCGGTAAGAATTGATGTTCGTCGTGGAGATGTTTTAAAGCGAGATGGAGAGCCGGTAGGAGTTCGGTGTAAGGCAAAGGTTGTAAAGAATAAGGTTGCTCCTCCATTTAGACAGGCTGAATTTGATCTGATGTATGGTGAGGGAATCTCAAAAGAGGGCTGCATTTTGGATATGGCTGCAGAAGAGGGGATCGTAAAGAAATCTGGAGCTTGGTATACCTATGGTGATGACAGATTAGGACAAGGTAGAGAGGCTGCAAAAGAGACTTTGCGCCAAAACCCAGATATGCGAAACGAGATCGATATGTTAGTGCGTAAAGCTATCGGACTTATCAGAGACAACAGCATAGATAAGATCACTTTAAATGACTCTTTAGATGTAAAGTCTGAATTTGTAGCTGATATTAACAATGACACCGATGAGGTTTAGTTTAACTAATGACTTTTGAAGATTCAGGAAGAGTTTTTGGTTCTTCTGGGCGCAATGATGGCTTTTGGGACAATCAATATGCGAAACGTTCTAAAAGGCCCAGACGTTATTCGAACTCAAAAAAGAGGGAAAAAAGCTCGGCTAGATATAGTTATGCTATAGATTTAGATTCATTTGACCCTACTGAACACAAAGCTTCGATTACACAAGATGAACTGGTAGAGCAAAAAGAAAAGAGCATGGATTTTGAGGCATGCAAAAGGAAGATGTTTCAACTTTTAGCCCTAAAGGATTTTACTAGTTTTTCTATGCAAGAAAGGCTAGTTAAAGCAGGTTATTATGAGGATGTGGCTGCTCAAGCAGTAAGTAAGGCTGTAGAAGTTCGTTTAATAGATGATAAAAGGTATACAGAGCTTTTTATCTCTTCAAGAAAAGAAGCTTTATGGGGGAAGAAAAAGATAGAAGATTCTTTAAAAAAGGTAGGCATTTCTTTAATGCAGATACCAGGATATCCAGAAAGCGTCTTCCCAGATGAAGATGAATTTGTTAGAGCTGTCAAATGTTTAAATCAGCATAGGACTACAGCTAAAAATAAACGAGAATCTCACTATAGATTTTTGATTTCTAGAGGGTATAGCTCAAGTATTGCAGGTAAAGCCTTGGAAAATTTTATAAGCGAGTCTAGCGATTACCAATAGCCTCGTTCTTTTCATTGACTAAAACAATCTTAGGGCTAAAATCAGCTGCTTCAGACTCGTCAATTAGCCCAAAAGCCATGATGATAACAATGTCACCAATATTGCAACGCTTTGCAGCAGCACCATTCATACAAATACAGCCAGAGCCTGCTTCTCCGGCCATGACGTACGTTTCAATTCTGTCACCATTGCTGATATTAGCGACTAAAACCTTTTCAAATTCATGAATACCTGCCCGCTCCATTAGTTTGGAATCAATAGTGATGCTGCCGACATATTCGACATTAGCGTCGGTGACAGTGGCACGATGAATCTTTGATTTCAACATACTAATCTGCATATAAGCTCGTTTCTAAATTTTAAAAGTAGTGCTTATTGAATTGTTTAGCTGATTTTGTGCGTTGATAATATAGCGTCTAAATGAGTAAAAGCAAATTAAAACACTGCTTAGAGTAATAAAACAGCATGTTAAAGGGATATTCTTTCAAAGATATAACCTGACTTTTGCAGCTAAAGAAGGCCGTTTTCCCTATGCCAGCTGGGCAA
>CAZLCK010000042.1:12477-13557 GCA_964558235.1 uncultured Coriobacteriaceae bacterium | reverse complement strand
ATGATCAATCTTGACCTTGAGTACATCGAGAGAAGTAGCGCTGCCTACGATCTCGGTCTGGTTTTTAAAACCACCAAACAAGTAATCATGGGAAAAGGAGCCTTTTAAAGGCTTTTTCTTTTTTATGGCTATTTAACGTCGTGTGTAAGACAGGCGGGTCTTAAAGATACAAGATATGCAAAAGTGCTTTCGACACAGTTCTCAGCGCCTATGTAAAAAGATCCTGTCTGTTCCAGCAGGCATTACCGGTCTTTGGCAAGTCACGGCGCGCAATGGCGCCACTTTTGAAAGCAGTGAGCGTCAAAAGATCGAACTTGAGTATGTACGAAACGCTGGATTTGCGATGGATGCGCGTATTTTCTTTGCCACCTTTGCTGCCATGTTTGGTAAGAGCAGGACTGGAAAGTAGCAATACCTTGGGGAGAGAGCAAAGCGATATAGTCTACGCAAGATGGCTAGACAACATTGCCGAAGAGCATAAAGAAATACTTGCCCGTGCGAATGATGGCGATGTTGTAGATGCCTTCTATAAAGATCTTGCCTTTGGAACCGGTGGTCTGCGAGGAAAGCTTGGCATCGGGCCTAACCGGATGAACATCTACACGGTGGGGAGAGCTACCCAAGGTCTCGCTAACTATCTGAATAACCATTTTGAGTATGCCAGCGTTGCGCTGTGTCGAGATACCAGAAACGGTGGCGAAGAGTTCGTCTGTCACGCAGCGGAGGTGCTTGCGGCAAACGGCATCGAGTCCTATATCTTCGATCGTGTTGAGCCGACACCTTTACTCAGTTTCGCTGTAAGGGAGCTTGGTTGTTCTGCGGGTGTGAATGTCACCGCGTCACACAACCCTGCTGAGTACAACGGCTACAAGGTTTATGGCTCTGACGGGTGTCAGATCACGCTTGATATGGCCCAAGCCATCCAAGCCGAGATCGACTCAGTTGACCCCTTCGACGACGTTATAGCCATACCCTTTAGAGAGGCGAGCGAAAAGGGCTTCATCAACAAAGTGTCTGAAAGTGTAATCGATGCCTACATCGAAAAGACGCACGGAGTCTCGACAGGCGAGGACTGTTCGG
>CAZLCK010000042.1:0-12377 GCA_964558235.1 uncultured Coriobacteriaceae bacterium | reverse complement strand
TGCTTTTACTTGATTTTCTGTGCGCCAAAGCTGCTTCTAAGGGCGCGAATATGTCACACAAGGTTGCTATTACGACAGCTGTTTCTACACCCATGGCAGATGATCTAGCAAGAGCCTGGGGGATTGAGCTGCGTCGCACTCTCACTGGCTTTAAGTTTATTGGTGAGCAGATAGGCCTTTTGGAGTCCGAGGGACGCGAGGCGGACTTTCTCTTCGGTTTTGAGGAGTCTTATGGCTACCTTGCGGGTACGAATGTCCGTGATAAGGACGCAATTGTCGCCTCGATGCTCGTTTGTGAGCTTGTTGCTTATTGGAAGCGCAAAGGCTACGACCTCTATGAAGCAATGGTGGAGCTGTATCGCCGGTACGGCTTCTGGGGAAGTGCTCTTCTTTCTGTGACCTATGAAGGGTTTAAAGATGGTACCCGCATGGCGAATGTCATGGAAACGCTACGAACTGATCCTCCAAAAGCCTTTGCGGACATTAAGGTGACTAAAGCAATTGATTACTCAATGGGTGTCAAGATGCCTGTAGTTAACCCTTCTAACGTACCGGAAAACCTTCCCAAAGCTGATGTTCTTGAATTCAGACTTAATGACGGGTCGCGCATACTCTTTCGTCCCAGCGGAACCGAGCCAAAAGCTAAAGCCTATGTCTTTGCTAAATCTGATAGTCGCGAGGGTGCTGACTTGAAGCTCTCACGTCTTGAAACGATTGCTCGAGGGATTTTAGAAGGTAAAAAAACAGAATGATCCATTTGATCCTTCTTTCTGGTGGTTCGGGCACACGGCTTTGGCCTTTGTCGAACAACTCTCGCTCAAAACAATTCCTTAAGGTATTGCGTGATGAGCAAGGCAATCATGTTTCAATGGTTCAACGGGTGTTTTCACAAATTAGATGTGTTCCAGCCGATCTTGATGTGACGATAGCAACCTGCGAGTCGCAAAGGGAGTCTATCGAACGCCAAATAGAAGATACTTATGAACTTGTTCTAGAACCCGAACGACGAGATACAGCGCCAGCTATCATGCTTGCCTGTGCGCACCTTTTCTTTGAACAAAGGGCGAACGATGAAGATACTGTCGTCGTTATGCCGATAGATACCTATGCAGAACAGGCTTACTATAATTGCATAACCAAACTTAATGCTGCTGTCCAATCAAATGTGGCAGGGCTTGTGTTGCTTGGAGTCAAGCCCATTTATCCATCAGAGAAATACGGCTACATACTTCCTTCTGAAGGCAAAAATGAGCCGTATCTTGTTGAATGCTTTACCGAAAAGCCTGATGAAAAGGCTGCGATCCAGCTTATTGAACAAGGAGCGTTTTGGAACTGCGGGGTATTTGCGTTTAAGTTGGGTTACCTTAGAAACATCACTCAAACATATGTCGATGCGACAGATTTTTGTGACATTTATGCACGATATTGTGAGCTGCCAAAGATCTCGTTTGACTATGAGGTTGTCGAGAAAGCTTCCTCGGTAGCGGTCATTTCTTATGAAGGAACTTGGAAAGATCTGGGTACTTGGAATACGTTGTGTGAAGAGATGTCTGACGCTGCCTCAGGAAGAGTTGTTGGTACAGAGACCTGTGAGAATACGCACATAATCAACGAACTTGGACTCCCTCTTGTTGCGCTTGGTCTTAAAGATCTTGCGGTTATAGCAACGCCTGATGGCATGCTTGTGACTGATAAGCTTTCGTCTTCAAACATGAAGCCTTATGTGCAGCAAGTTGCAGAATCTCGCCCAATGTATGAGAGGCGTCGTTGGGGTACCTATCGCGTTATTGATTCAAGTATTCATCCCGATGGAGCCAAATCTCTTACAAAAGAACTTGTCATAGAGCCTGGGTGTCAGATCTCTTATCAACGCCATCAACACCGAAGTGAAGTATGGACGATTGTCAGTGGATGTGGTGAGGTGGTGCTTGATGGCTTTGTGCAAGAAATTCGTGCTCATTCAGTGATTCATATCGAGGCGGGCAGACTTCATGCCGTCCGTGCCAAGACCGAACTTCATGTCATAGAGGTTCAACTAGGTGATGTTCTGGTTGAAGAAGATATCGAGCGTTTCGGGAATTATTGGAACAACGAATGAGTTTCAGTTATGACAACATCAAGGTTGCGCTTGTTCATGACTGGTTGGTAAGTCGTGGTGGTGGTGAGCGTGTTTTATATGACTTCCATTTAATGTTTCCAGATGCGCCCATTTATACGCTCGTTTATGATGAAGCAAAAGCACCAGAGTGGTGTCTTGAATGTGATATCCGTACTACCTATATTCAAAAATGGCCTGGTGGTAAGAGCCATCATAAGCTTTTGCTTTCTTTTATGCCTAAAGCATGGGAATCATTAGATCTTACTGAATACGATTTGGTTCTCAGCAGTTGTGCAAGTTGTTGTAAAGGCATAATTACTCGCCCTGATGCTGTGCATATCTGTTATTGTCACAGCCCGATTCGCTATGTTTGGGATCTCTATTATGAGTATCTGCACGACACAGGCGCTATAAAACGGTTTTTCATGAAGCGCATGATCCATAAGGTTCGTCTGTGGGATTATCAGGCAGCGCAAAGGGTGGATTACTTCATTGCAAATTCCGATTATGTTGGCCAAAGAATCGCGAAGTATTACCGCCGAGAGAGCACAACTATCTTCCCAGCAACTCCAATTGCGGCAAAACACATCGGAGAGTCGCAGGGATACTATCTGGTGGTCAGCCGCTTTGTACGCTACAAGCGTGTTGATATTGCTATCGAGGCGTGTAATAAGTTGGGCCGTAGGCTCATTGTTGTTGGTTCAGGCGGCGAGGAAGAGGCGTGCTTGCGTTCGCTTGCTGGCCCTACGGTTGAATTCAGGGGTCGTGTTTCTGATGCCGAGATGACGGAAATATACCAAGGAGCCGATGCTTTTCTTTTTCCCGGCATTGAAGATTTTGGACTTACGCCCATAGAAGCTATGGCATCAGGCGTGCCGGTGCTCGCCTACGGCAAAGGTGGAGCACTCGAAACTGTGCTTGATGGTCAAACCGGCAGACTGTTTAACATTCAGACCGCTAAATGTCTTGCATCCTGCATACAGGAGTTCGAAGATGAAGGTGTGTCTCTGACGCGTCAAGAGATAGCAGAGTATGCAAACAGATTCTTGCCTGAGCGTTTTCGGTGCGAGATGCAGCGCTTTTGCGAAGAGAAGTTGACGCATAGGTGGTGTCGTGGCCAATAAGAACACATGTCTTAAGCTTCATCTTACAGCGAATCGCCTATGGTACCTTGGTGGACCTTTCAAATTCTTAGCAAAGGGAGTTCGTTATCTTAATCAGGTTTTACTTGGTTGTTATATTGGCAACGGGGCTAAAATCGACCCTACTGTAGAGTTCACTCACAACGGATTGGGTGTTGTCATTCATGATCAAGCAAGCATTGGCCCGCGATCTATTATTTTTCAACAGGTTACATTAGGAGTTTCATATCAAAGGGGGGGTTGTGTCAATGAAGCTCCTCAAGTTGGAGCTGATGTGATAATTGGCGCAGGTGCTAAGTTGCTCGGTGGAATTACGATTGGTGATGGTTCACGTATTGGTGCTAATGCAGTTGTATTAAAGGATGTTCCCGCTGGCGCAACTGCAGTTGGTGTACCAGCGAGAATAATTGCAGATAGAACCGTGCATGAAAGCTAGATACTGCATAAACGGCAGGTTTTTAACTCGACCTACTACTGGGGTAGACAGGTATGCTCGAGAGATCATTTTGTGCTTAGACGGATTGCTTGCACCCGAAGAGGCAGTGCTTGCTGTTCCCTCAAACGCCGGGTTGGTTGAGCCTTTGAAATTAAACAATATCAAATTGGTTCAAATTGGAAAACACAATGGTCATGCTTGGGAACAGATCGATTACTCACGATATCTTAAAGAGAATCATTTACTTGGAGTTAACCTGTGTAATACTGCGCCTTTAAGAAATCCAGGTGTTGCTTGTATTCATGATATGGCTATACGAGCAAATCCACATTTCTTTAGCACGAAGTTTGCTACATGGTATCGAGTGCTCTTTTCCAGTGTAACTAAGAGAGCAGATGCAATCATTACAGTTTCTAAATTTTCTAAGCAAGAAATCGAGCGGTACTATCCTAAATCTAAAGGGAAGATACATGTTGTTGGTAATGCATGGCAACATGTCAGCCGGGCTGTTCCTGATAATACTGCGTTATTTCGACATGACCTTAAACCGCAAGCGTATTATTTTGCAATGTCCTCCTTGGCACCAAACAAGAATCTTAGATGGTTGGTTGAAACTGCGTGCTTAAACCCCAATGAGACTTTCGTAATTGCGGGTGGTATCAATACAAAAGTGTTTGGAGAACAGGATATACCGCAAGCGGATAACGTTGTGTATACAGGCTATGTGACTGATGGTGAAGCCGTGGCTCTCATGGAGAACTGCAAAGCGTTTTTATATCCGACCTTTTATGAAGGTTTTGGGATTCCTCCAATGGAGGCAATGGCTTGTGGTGCACCTGCGATAGTAAGCGACACTGCTGTCATGCATGAGATATACGACGATTCGGTTTCCTATATCGATCCTTACAGTGCTGTTGGAAATATTTTGGATCTAACCGAGGAAGCATCGAATAAACACAGTGTCTCTCATAAGAAACTTCTAGATGAATATAACTGGAGTGTATCAGCAAAAAAGCTCGCCTCCATTCTTGAGAAGACAATAACTCAATAGTGGAGCTGTTGGGCGTAACATCCTATGTCTGTTTAGCAATAACCGTAGCGGCTTGCTGTTTGTCCCTACGTAAAGCATTTGCGCTTTTGGTAATATCTGCGCCACTGACCACGGTGGCAGTCTTTAACTTTGCGGATTCATCGATCGTTCTTTATCAACTAATTTGGCTTGTTGTAACTTGTAAGATAGCTACATTACGAGTTAAAACGAAAATAAAGTTATACAAGGCATGGCTTCCTTTTTTATTGTATTGCCTTGGGTCTACTGTTTTGGCTCTCTTTAATGAAGATGTAATTGTGCTGAATGTGGATAATGAACTTACCTCTGTAACCTTCTCTTTTCAGCAATATACTCAGTGGGCATATCTTTTGATCGCGGTAACTACTGTGTGGTATACGGAATATTTAATCAGGACTGACAATGCATCCTTCAAAGATTTGTTTAAGTGGTTGGATGTAGGTTTTGTGCTCGTGTTATTGTTTGCAGGCCTACAATATATTCTTCCCACTGATATGGCAACTGAGTTGTTTAGGAACAGTGCTCACACGGGTTACACATGGAACAAGAGTCGCTTATCTTCTACCTTTGCAGAACCTTCCTTCTTGTCGCTTTATTTAGTTCCCATGATGGCTATTCATATTGTTCGATTTATAGGTAAGCCAAGTGTTAAATCTATAGCCCTCATCACCTTGTCAATGGTGTTAATACTGCAAAATAACTCATCGAGTGCCTTTGTGGGCTTTGTTGCAATAGCTTTGATATTAATTGTCATAGCCTTTTTTAATTATAAAAAAGTCAAGGTGTCACCAGCCGCTATTGTGGGTGTGGCAGTTCTTGCCGGAATAGGTGGTATTTTAGTTGCCAGTAATGTATTCGATACAGCAATAGATACCTTAATTAGCAAAATACAAGGGGAGGGGACATCTGGTGTCGGGCGTACCGCCAGCATGAACGCAATGGCTCAGGTGTTTTTCGAACATCCTATCTTTGGTGTCGGGTGGGGAACTGTAAGGGGTTATGATCTTGCTACTACATGGGCTGCTGAGTTGGGCATCTGTGGTTTACTTTTCTTTATTGTTCCCGTAATTAGACTATTTAACGAAAACAGGAAGGCAGGGGGGGGTACACACTTCTCCACCCTGCTGTCTCATGCTTTTGTATCTTTGGCCATCCTATCAATATCGGTTCCAGAGCCTTACTTCTTAACCCTATGGATTGTGCTAGGGGCTTTGGTTTGTTGTGTACCGCAGCGGGCGGTAGATCAGAACAGCGACAAAACGATATATACAAACAAAAAACTAACTTGGAGCCGTCGTGCTATTTATAGTTGCTGTTCTAGCGTTTTTTGTCGCGGTGGTCTTTATCGCTTACCTGCGATATCTTTATTCACACTTTGGTTACGTGATATCTCCGTTCAACTTAACTCTATTTACTACGATTTTTTCCACTGCGCTCGGTCCTTATTTTTATTGTTCGGACATCAGCTGGAACGCTTTAGGAATTTACGATTCAGCAGCGATGCGCCCATATACGCTGGGCGCTTTAGCAATAAACTTAGGTGGTCTATTAATATTTTTTCTGATTCTGCTGTTTTTGACTCAGCGCGAAAGTGCCGAGAACGGTTCACGCCGTCTAAGTTTCCTTGAAAGGCAAGCTTTAGAAATAAGCCCTGTTGTTGTCAACTTCACTCTTATTTGCGCTACGTTGGTCTATGTGGCAATTTGTTTGACATACAACAGCGGGACATTCCCTTTATTAAATGGCCAGCGAGATTTTTATTACCAAACTTCAATATCGCCCTTTTATTTAGCGAGTCTTGAGGTTATTAAAACACTAGGACTGTATTGTGGATTGCGTGCAGTTAGAGACAAAAAAGGTTGGCTGCTATTTTGTGTTTCGCTGGTTTGTTTACTTTTAAGCGGAAACAGGGGTCCGGCTCTTACTGCCGTAGCGCTTCCGGTTCTTGTTTATATGGTAATTCTCCCTTCAGGGCGTGTTTTAGTTAAACGTATTGCACGTACCGGCGGTTTTAAAACAGCCCTTATCATTTTTGGAATATTGTGCATTGGATTGGTTTTGCAGAAGGTTCGTAGTGGTGGAGAATGGGAAGATGTTTCCTCTTTGTTATCTGACCTACTGAATGGGAACACTTTTTCTGATATCCGTGATGGGGCATTTTTATTGATGCGCTTTGATTTAGTGCGCGATGGTGATTTCGTTGGCGGTTTGACGTATCTTTCGGGTCTCATTTCGTTTATTCCCTCATCATTGAGTGAGTTTCGAGACACTTGGGCATGGGGTCGTTTTACTACTGTAACCTTAGCGGGGTGGACTGGAACTCACTTTGGTTTGCGTGGTGGACCATTTATGGAGGCGTATTTAAATTTCGGTTTAGCGGGATTATTTATCCTTGGGTTTTTACAAGCGTGGGTATTTCACAAGCTTGATTTGCTTATGAGAGAACATTTATTGCGCTCTAATGGACGAATAATGATACTGGTGTTACCGATTTTCAGCCGTTTGTATAGCGCTTTTACATGTACTTCGAGCGCATATAACATTTACGTATATATTGTCTTGCTCGTGTTTTTATCTGCTTTATCATTGCCCTACGCTTCAGGCTTACATCGGCGAAAATATTCAAAAGAAGAGTTTGTTTCTACAGGAAAGCTGGATTAGCAACTAAAGTTTCGTATGGTGGTCTCTCGGGTGTAACTTAAGAGTAGTAGTTTTATGAATATCCTTATTTGCAATGACTACTATTATCCTAATATGGTGGGTGGAACTGAGCAGAGTTGTAGACTGCTTGCAGAGGGGCTTGCTAGTCGCGGACATTCCGTTAGCGTTTTAACCTTCGATGGTTGTAATAAGTACTCACGAGAAACCATTGAGGGCGTTGAAGTTACTAGAGGCTATTCGCCGTTTTATCGCCTGGGGTCTTTAGCTTGGAAGCAATCTGGTATTCAAAAAGTTTCGAACAAGTTTTTCGAGCTGTTTTGCAACGGAGGACAACAGGCATTCGATGAGCTTTTCAGTGGCAGACGATTTGATATTGCGCACGTAAACAATACTTGTGCATTGTCATGGCGCTTCTGGAAAACGCTTTCGTTGAACCATATACCAATTCTGCAGACGTTGCGTGATTATCATCTAATGGCTGCGATTAATAGAGATAGCGCTCTGTTTAAAAGACTAAACCGTATTTATTCTGAGAAGGTTAAAGAAGCATCAAATCGGTATGTTGCAGCGGTTAGCGCTCCTTCTGAATACACTTTGAAAGCCTTCCTAAATAAAGGCTTCTTTGTTTCTTCGTTTCCTTATTGTGTTCCAAATGCGATTTCTTATGACCAAGACACACTAAGACAGGCCATTAAGAGAAAAAAAGAAAGAACAGGTCCTGTTATTTTTCTCTTTGCTGGAAATTTAAATAACCATAAAGGTGTTCACGTCCTAAAGGAGTCGCTGAATTTTCTTGGCGATCTTGCCTTTGAGCTTCGAATCTGCGGAGCCGGTCCGCTTGAAAAGGATTGTCTTGACTTGGCAAACAGTGATAGACGAGTGACATTTTTAGGAAAAGTGGATTCTGACAAGATGGCCGAAGAATATATGATTGCTGATGTTTTGGTTGTACCAAGTGTTTGGCCTGAGCCTTTTGGACGTGTGTTAATCGAGGGTTTTCAATATGCCTGTCCCGCTATCGCGACTAATTGTGGTGGCATTCCAGAAATAATTAATTTAACGGGTGGTGGCTTGCTCTGTGAAGCGGGCTCCTCGGAAGCTTTAGCGGAAAAGATATCCCTCATGTCAAATAGGTCTTTTGTGAGACAGTTTTATTCTGTTATGGAAAGTGCCTGCAGTCATTACGCTGTAGAGTCCCAGCTAGATTCATTTGAGCAGATTTATTATGCACTCCAGCAAATGGATTTTTTCTAGGTATCAGCAATTAAAACACTATTTTCTGTGATAGCGATATACGTTAAGAATTAAACATGCTCTTTGTGTGTTGTGCCATCAAGATATGTGTTTGTCGCCTGATTGTGTTTTTCGCACAATGTCCTTTGTTCCAGTAGACACCTATTAAAACAGGCAAGGAATTCTGATGAAAATATATATACACGGATCTTTTATGAATGATAATTTTGGCGATTTTTTATTGTATGACCAGACATGCGATGCTATAAAGGCGACAAGTCCATTAAGCGAGGTTTTTTCATATAACGTTTCGGCTTCATATGATGATTTAACCAATGTTAAAAGGGTTAAAGCAAACGAAATTGTCCCAAAGATGGATATCGCTATTCTTACGGGAGGGGGATATTTTGGACAACCTGATAAACGTAAGCAATGTTGGAATTACAGGTTTATCACTACACACGGTCGCGTATTGAGTCAAATAGCGGCGAGCAAAAAACCCTATATGGTCGTTGGTCTGGGTGTTGGTCCTCTTTCTTGGCGGAGATCAAGAGAAATAGCAAAAGAAGTTTTAGGGAAGGCGAACAAGGTTATTCTTCGGGATAACGAATCTGCCGAGTTCGCTCATGAGATGGGGGTTAATCGTACGATTAAGGTTCTACCCGATCTTGTAATGGGCTGTCGTATCGAAAAGTATCTTACTCAAATCGATTGGGCTGTTTCCCAGTGGTCTTCTAATCAGTCACGCAGAGTTATTATTCATTTGGTTTCCAAAAACAGAGGAGAATTGTCTGGTATAGGCGCTGTGATAAACGATGTTATTTCTGTGGCAAACGATCCCAATTCATCCATGGAGTTTGCGATAGTGACTGATCATACTAACAACAAGTTTCTTAAAAGAGCATATGACATTGCAGAGGCGCTTGGGCAGGCGAAAAACCGTGTTTTTCCGTATGAAAATCCACAGCGGCTCGTAAGTTTGATCTCAACGGCAGACCTTGTGATTACAGATAAGCTCCATGTAGGAATAGTTGCAACAAAGTTGAGAAAACCGGTCATTTCAGTGCCGTGGCATTCTAAAACCTCTCGTTTCTATAAACAAATGGGATTAAGTCGTTGCTGTGTTCCACTTAATGAAGTGCGACCAGGGTGCGTTAAGAGAATGCTTACCGCGCCTGTTTTAGATGAGATGATTATAGGTGCCTGTGAAGCGACAGAGGAATTGTCTGCCCACAATTTTGATGCAATATCGTCCTTTATTTCTTCGTATGACCTCCAACAGTCATGAAGAAACTGATTAAAGCTGATTTTCACCTGCTCTACAAGATGACATGGGAAATACGATACGGCCTGTGAGCACGACGAGCGTGTTGGAAAAACAGCGTCCATCTGCCCTATTGTCTCAATGGGATGCTATCTCATCTTTGTACGCTGACGCTTTTTGATAAGTCAAACCATCCAGTAAAACACTGTCAGAATGTGGCGAGACTTGCATTTGGCTTTGCATCTTGTAATACACACAGAAGCGGCATCTGCGAACACTCAAGCAGCTTTTAGATATTATAGATGAAGCCTAGAATACCTTTATTAAATCATGAATAGTCCGTTAGTAAAGTACAGGTTGCTTGCGAAGCCAGCCAAGGCAGCTTTGTGGTTTTTGGTGTGCGGCATTCTACAGAAAAGCATCGGCACTATTGTTACGCCAATTTTCACGCGTATTATGTCCACTGAAGACTATGGCGTGTACACGCTATTTAATTCATGGCTAGAAATTCTAGGGGTTATCTTAACCCTACGCTTGTCCTATGGAGCCTTTATGCAGGGGCTCATTCGCTATGACCATAACAAAGACGAATACACTTCATCTTTACAGGGGCTTACAACATTATTAGTGATTGTTGGTCTCATTGTCTATCTTCCATTTCGTGAGTTTTGGAATGGACTTACAGGTCTTAATGCTTTTCTCATGTTATGTGTGTTTGCAAGCATCTGGGCGACGGCTATGTTTGGATTTTGGTCTACGAGACAGAGGGTTGCATATAACTACCGGCTACTTGTTGTGGTTACCGTTGTCGTGGCAGCTATCACGCCAACAAGTGGAATCCTTGCGGTTTTGTCGGTTGAGGCCCACAAAGCTGAAGCGCGTGTCATATGCATCGCCGCAACTGAGCTGCTCGCCTATGGCTTCATGTTTGCCTATTATATGGCTAAGGGTAAAAGTTTTTTTAATAAAGCCTTTTGGGGTCATGCTTTAAAGTTCAACATTCCACTAGTTCCTCATTATTTGTCTCAGTCAGCGCTTAACCAAGCTGATCGAGTGATGATCAACTCCATGGTAGGAACTGCTCAAGCAGGGGTCTATGGGCTGGCGAGTTCAGTTTCGGGCATTATGAGTTTTGTTAACCAAGCAATATTAAATGCCTTGAGCCCATGGATCTATCAAAAGATTAGAGAAAACAACTCAAAATCTATCGCAGGTGTTTCTTATGTTGCTATTGCACTTGTTGGAGTGGCTAACCTTGTTCTTATTGCATTAGCTCCTGAAATAATTAGCATATTTGCTCCTGAACAATATCAAGAAGGCATATGGGCTATTCCGCCTTTGGCTGGCGGAACTTTCGTAATGCTCATGTACAACCTGTTTGTCTCTTTTGAATTTTATTATGAAAAAACAATCTGGATTGCCTTTGCATCAATTGTGGGCGCTTTAGTAAATATTGGTCTTAACCTTATATTCATCCCTCTTTGGGGCTTTGTTGCTGCAGGATATACGACTTTAGTGAGCTATGGAATCTATATTGCGATGCATTATTCTTTCATGCGCAAGGTGCAAAAAACCGAGATGAACGGCGAGAAGGTTTATGATTTAAAGATCATTTTGGGTTTATGTGCTTTATTTGCAGTTATAGCATCGCTGCTTGTTTTCCTTTACCCATATTTCCTCGCAAGGCTTTTATTGATAGCCGCAATGTGCGCAATTCTCTATTGGAAAAGAGATATGCTTTCGGGCTTATGGCGGAAAGTAAAGAGGTAGGGGGCAGTGAGTGTCCTAAACTCCTGCTAAGTTATGACATGGTGGGAAACTCGTAGTCCAGCCGCCCGAAGATGGCCCACTGCGTGCTCGTAGCCTCGTATATGCGTGGGTGGTGTCTTTGTGTGTATAGCGCTCGATCGTCTCGATCTCGACGAATAGGTTTTCTAACGTGTGGTTCTCGTCGAGTTCCGCTTCTTTCATTCTTTCTTCCGTAGCCACTTGTCCACAGCCATCTAGCTATTCATTCTCTTTAAATTTCTTGTTTTACCGGGCCTTTTGGGCCCTTTTTTATGTCTGATAGCGGTTCGTGTGCCGCAATGGTGTTGATCAATCACACAAGCACCCTATTAGCACAACCAAGATGCCGTCTTCGCATGGACAACACCAATGAAAGCCCGATTGAACAAGAAGACAGCCTTATAGGCATGATGGAGAGACGATGATTCCGTCACCTCTGTTTGCAAAGGCTCTTAAACGCTTCGCAAACTTATCGTGCCTTGCTGGTTGCCACAGGCTACGTTTAGCACCGATATGCGCGCCATGCGTAAATAAAGATACACCGGCGTAACCAATGCGCTCGCTAGTCGCGCGGTTAGAGCTTAGGCACTCGCATTGTCAGCGGAGAGCCGGTAACGCCTGTTCTTGTTTGCGCCACTCGTCTCAACCAGACCTCGCTCGACGAGCCTTCCCAGGAATCGCGCCGC
>CAZLCK010000041.1:11938-14043 GCA_964558235.1 uncultured Coriobacteriaceae bacterium | reverse complement strand
CAAAACCTTTGTCCGTGCGCGACGTTTACAATGCTTCCAGAACTTTGCGATAACCCGAAGATGTTCTCTTGGGCACTTGGATTCCTTACATTTATCTCCAACCTCATTGGAACGGTCTCCAATGCACTAAATGGTTACCTGCGCGAAGCTTACACAAGCTGGAATGCTCTCGGAATCCCAATGACAGTGCTCGCGGTAATGGCACTTATCGCTGGTGTCGTAATGATCTTCCTATGGAAGAAGCGCTGGAATGCAATGACCGGAAAGGTTGCTTAGTTAAAGTTGTCTAGTTATTAAAGCAAACTCTCCATCCAGTTATGTAGTACATATACAGATAGACGTTGATTAAATCCTGCGTCAAATCTTCAGACTAAAGCCCGAATTACAAGTAATCCGGGCTTTAGTTAATGCTTTTTAAATAATTTTATGCATAGCGCTTATACAAACCATATTAACTACAAATTAGTCAACATAGTTTCTAGGATAGCTCATAATCCGTATTTTTAATTAGATTTAGCACCTAAACTTTATTTAATAGACTAATATATGTAGAGATTGTGGATTACCTCGATATGAGGTATCCTACTAACACAACTATACGGTGTTTATTTAAAGGAGGGTTCATGACTGAAACGACACCGATTTACAATCCCAAAAAAGCTTGGCTAGCTACTGGTATTGTAATTTTGGTTGCGGTTTTTGCCGCAATGGTTACATTCCGTCAGATGACCGTTGTGCCGCTCATGATGGAATATTTTAACGTCAGTGTAGGAACTTATGGCAATATGTCTGCCTTGGTTAGCCTTACAACTCTAATCGGAGCATTAGCTTCTGGACCACTTCAAGCTAAGATTGGGCCCAGAAAACTCATGATTATCTGCCTAATCCTGTTTATCCTGAGTTTAGGTTTACAGATTATCGCAGGTTATATGAATTTTGACTTCGTTACATTTATGGTTTTGAATGTCTTTGGTTCTATCGCATACGGAGCTTGGATGACCGCTCCTCCGGTAATCATCGCAGCATGGTTCCCTGCTGAAAAGCGTGGTCTTCCAAATTCCATCTCTGCAACATGGATCTCCTTTGCAATGCTTATCATTCTAGTTGTCTCTAATCCACTTGTTGCTCTGTCTGGAGACTCCTCATTTGGATGGATTAACATCTGGTGGATGATTTTTATTCTTATGGTCATCGGCTTGGTTTTGGTTCTAGTCTTTGGAAAGATGCCAACCGCTGAGAACGACTTTATGGAAAAGGTTCCAGAGGGACAGCCAAGAGCTAAGATGAGCGATGGTCTAAAAAATAGCGGCGTTTGGATGCTAATTCTTATGTTCCTAACCTTTGGTTTTGCTACCGCCGCTTTTGGAAATTACTTCCCAACCTATCTGAACGCTGAAGTAGCCCAAGGTGGTCTAGGCGTTGATCTAGAAGAGGCAAACAACCTAACATCTATTTCAACATACGTGATGGTTATCGTCGGATTTGTTTGGGGCTTTGTCCTTAACAAGATTCCAAATAGACGCTACGACCTTTTGATGTTCATCGTTATACTCCTAACTGCTCTAAGCGGCATCATAATGTTTATTTTGCCGAACACCGCAGTCATCGTTCCTTACATGATCTTCTATGGAGTTATCTCCAGATTGTTCCCGCCGGTATGCTTCGTTATTGTTCCTGAGATATGCAGGTCTCAAGAAGAAGTTTCGGTCTCCGTTGGAATTCTTTCAGTCATTTCCAATCTAATCGGAACTGTTGCAACAAGCATCTGCGGATCTTTTGTAGATATTTTTGGAAATTGGAACTCCATCGTTATTCCAAATATCATCTTTGCAATCATCGGTATTATTGCTGGAATTGCTCTCTTCCCAATCTACAAGAAAAAGTTTACGATGTACCGTAAAGAACGAGGGTATACATCTTAATTACTTAACAACATAGTTGCCAAAGCGCTAGACATAATTAATTGCAAACGTTTGGCGACATGAGAAAAAGATCTTACGGAAAAGGGTTCGTCTATTTCTAGGCGAACCCTTACTAGTAGTGTGCCGATTCAAAATTCCAAATCAGCGCCTGAATTTAAAGGCAAGAAAATGGGGTACTGACCT
>CAZLCK010000041.1:0-11838 GCA_964558235.1 uncultured Coriobacteriaceae bacterium | reverse complement strand
CCTATAAGCCCAAATGCTCTTAGAGACTAGATTGTGTTCTCATTACGAGCAATGATGTCGTTTTGCAGATCGCGATCAAGTTCAACAAAGTATGCAGAGTAGCCTGCAATACGAACGACTAAATCATGGAACTTCTCTGGCTCTTCTTGAGCCTCGCGTAAAGTGTCAGTGTCAACGACGTTGTACTGGACTTCAAGACCGCCCTCTTCGAAGTATGCCTGAGTCATCTGGGCTAGCTTCTCGAGTCCCTCATCATTGGCGAGAACAGACGGATGCATCCTAATGTTAAGAGCCATACCGCCCAAGAAACGATGATGATCGAAGCAGCACGTGGACTGGAAGATCGCAGTTGGACCATTCTTGTCGCGAGCCTGTGCTGGACTCATTGCGTCTGCGATCGGAGTTCCGGCCAAACGTCCATCAGGAGTTGCCCATGTCTCATAGCCCTGCGCAACATGATCGGCAGCACCATACATACCAGCGGTGTAAACGTCGGCACGCATTCCATAAACCTCAGAGGCAAGCTGTGCCCACAGATCTACGCACCACTTTAGCTCCATATCTGCATATGGGTCGGCGTTTCCATAGTGAGGCACCTCGTTGAGGATCCTTTGACGTAGTTCCTCATAACCCTCCCAGTTGTTCATAAATGCATCATAGAGCTCACGGGTTGTGCAGTAGTTGTTGTCAAAGCACATATATTTAATAGTAGTGAGCGAATCTGCAACGGTGGCCAAACCAGTAGCAGTTCCACCGAAGGCGTTATACTTTGCACCGCCATTCATAACGTCATAACCCGATTCCATGCAGCCTTCGATAGACATTGAATATCCAGGCTGTGGACACATCCAGCGAGAAATGTACTCGGTGTAATTTTGAGTGGAGATATACATTCTAAAGATGTAGCGAACCATCTTTTCAAACGCATTGTGAACCTGCTCAATATTGGTCATCTCGTATAGATACCCGGTATAACAATTCGCCTGAGCTTTGTTCATTGGGTTTTGGCCATTGTTGAGAGCCATATCCAAAATGACAGACCAGTAGATAGTTGCATTTGGTGGGTGCATACCATTTCCTGCAGGCCAGTCGTTTCCACAACCAACGATCTCTTGGCATCCAATAACACCGTAGTCACGAGCGTCACGCAGAGTAAATCCGCGTTGCTTCATAAGCGTTGGGATGATAACTTCATCGTTTTGGAATAGAGGTAGTCCTCCGACTAGCTTAGAGGTAGTAAGTGCGCATTCCCAAAGCTCTGCAGGAGTGTTTTTATTAATTCGAAGAGAAATCGTTGGGTCATGTAGCTTTAGACGACCAACTGTCTCCAAAACCATATATGTAACAGGATTGGTTCCATCTTCACCAGTGTCACGATTAACTCCACCAATTGTGGTGTGCTGATAGGTATTACCGACGCCGGTAATGATAGTTGCTGCATCTGGGCCAGCGCTGTAGTAGCAGTTGCACTTTAAGAAAAAGCCGTCGACGATCTCCTGAGCCTGATCCATAGTAATCTTGCCCTCAGCAAGATCCTTCTCCAAAAACGGCCATACATATTGATCAAAACGTCCAAGTGCAGGTGAAGGAATAACTGTCTCCGCATTAATGAAGACCTGATACATCATGATTCCCTGTACTGCCTCCCAGAAGTTACGAGCTGGGTTTTCAGAGATCCACTCAAGACCGTCGGCCATAAACTCTAGCTCAGCCTTACGTGCAGGATCGGTGCACTCCTTGGCTTTCTGTGCTGCCAAAGCTGCATAACGCTTAACCAAAGTCATTGCTCCCTCAGATACAATTGAGACAGCCTTGTAGAACATGTAGCGCTCGATGTCGTGGCCTAAAAGATTTCCACGGTGCTCCTCCATCCAATCTAGCGCCTGATCATGGATGAATTTGTAACCAACGCGAATGATCTTCTCGTAACCGGCAACGTCATGTCCCATTGGAATGGTTAAGAGACCGATGTTGTGATCGGTATATGGGGTGGCGCATAGCTCTTTGAGCTCATCATAATAATCTGGTTTCCAAGCTTCACACATTGCTCCAGTCCACTTATCTGGAGTCCACCATTTTGCCATCTCATGAAATGCCTCAACATCCTCTGGCAAAACACGCTGTGGAACTAAAGAATTGTCAGCATTGTGATAATAACCATCTTCTCTTAGTGTCCACTCTCCATTCTTAATACCCTCAGTGATGTAGATCCAAGATGGACCCCACTCAGGATAGACTGGACTTCCGCAAAACTCGTTGCCCTTATTTCCAACGATGATTTCAAAGTCCTCTATACGTACCGTCATCTGCTCACAGATATCGCGAAGAGTCATTGAGCGCTTGATAATTGGAGGATAGCTCTCATATTTTTTCCAGCTTTCCGTAACTATCTTGCCGCGCTCTGCATCGACCTTGATGCATCTATCACGCACCAAATCACGCATATGAGCAATTCGGTCTGTAACCGAGCGGAACTCATACATGCAAATCTCTCCCTTCAAAAACGTAATAATGGAATTGTCTTTAGTATACGGTTCGTTTCAAAATTTTAAAGCATCTAAAGTATTTAACATCGAATTACTAAAGTGTTCCTGCTTTATCTGCATTTCCGGCGTTGTTTGCTAGCAAAGCCTTTCCATTTTTCACCACATACTTTCCTTTAAAACACAATCTTCGCGCCAAACTTTCCACCCCTTCGCACAACACTAGGGGCGATAAGTTCAAGAAATTACCGGCACAATTTCCGTTGATTGCCCTTAGAAAAATCTAGCCTACAAAATCTTTTTAAACACTTTTTCTAACCAAAAAAAACCTAACAATAACCACAATCTCAAAGATTTTGGTATAGTGGTTTATTGTGTAGATTTTGTGATGAAGAATCTGCATAGGGCAATCATCTAAATTCGGATAATGGAAAGGAGTCCTCGGATGAATACTGCCGCACAGCCAACTTTTAAAGCTGGCCAAGCATGGTTGGTAATCATCATAACCATCATCTGCAGCCTTTCGATGGCTATGGTAACCTTTAAAGGATTGTCAACCGCCCCACTATTGATGGAGTATTTTAGCGTTGATATTGGGTCTTATGGAACCATCACAGCTGCTATTGGAGCAGTAGCCATTATAGGATCGGTTCCGTCAGGAATTATTCTTGCTAAACTCGGACCAAGAAGGCTAGTTATTCTATGCCTAGCTGTTGGCGCTGCTTCTGCCTATTTGCAAATCATCGGCGCTGCAATTCCAGGAATTGATTATCTAACCTTTATGCTCATGGGTGTACCTGGATCATTTGTATATGGTATGTGGACTGTTAACGGCCCATTCCTTACAACCGCATGGTTCCCCGCTGAAAAGCGTGGTCTTCCAAACTCAATCTCCACTGCATGGGTCACCCTTGCAATGATGATCGTCTTAAATGTTTCCACCCCACTATTCTCAATCGATGGTATCAATCCTGAGACTGGCGACGTTTACGCAAGCGGATTCATCTATGTTTGGTGGGCAATTGCTATTCTCATGACCATCTGTGTCGTTTTGGCATTTATCTTCATTCGTATGCCAAAGCCAGAGAACAACTTCATGGTTGGTATGGAAGGTGGCCAGCAGAACAAAGGTTCGATCATCGCCGGATTTAAGAACTTCGGCGTTTGGATGATCATTGTTATGTTCCTCCTATATGGTTTTGTAACCGCCGCTTATGGTAACTACTATGTGACCTATCTCAACGATGACGTTGCGGCTGGCGGATTTGGAATGTCAGTCGGTGACTCCAATCTTTTGTCCTCTGTTACAACATACGTGATGTTAGCGATGAACTTCCTCTATGGTTTCTTGCTTAACAAGATCCCTCATAAGCATTATGGTACCTTCTCGTTGATCATCACTATCCTGACAATCATCGTCGCATTTGCAATGTTTAATCTACCAGGAGTCGGATTCGTAGCTCCATTCCTGATTGTCTATGGAATCGTTTCTCAGATGTATCCACCAGTATGCTGGATCATGCTTCCTGAGATAACCGATAGCCCAGAAGAGTTCTCCGCAGCCTCTGGAGTCGTCTCTGTTATCGCTAACGTCGCTGGTGTTCTCGCAACAGCAGTCGTTGGTGTTGTCCAGGGAGCTTTTGGAACTTGGCAGTCCATCACCATTCCTTATGCAGTTCTATCCGTGCTCGGCCTCATCGCTGCGATCATCTTCATCCCATTCTTCAAGAAGAAGTATGCACAGCATCGTGCCGGCGAAGCAGCTCCTGCTGCAGAGTAGAACACCTTGTTAACTCATTAAGGTTTTTGGACATACAATTTAGCTTGCCCACAAGCTGCAGATCGGCAGGCTAGAACAAAAAAGACTCGCTTTCAAAATGATTGCGGGTCTTTTTTTCTCGTTAACAAACCTGTTAACGACTATCTAATCTATTAAACATATAATTGTTAGGGTCTGTGTTTGAAACACATAGGCACATTCAACACTGTTAGTTTAAAAAGTTAGGAATCATATATGCCAGCAACGGTGCTAGTGGGAGCTCAATGGGGCGACGAAGGCAAGGGCAAGATAACAGATTTGCTTGCTAGTAATTACGACTATGTAGTCAGGTTTCAAGGAGGAAACAACGCAGGACATACTATTGTCTATGGCGACACTCACCTTGCCCTACATCTTATCCCCTCTGGAATCTTGTATGACAATGTGATCTCTGTTATTGGAAATGGATGTGTTGTTGATCCTAAAGTTTTGCTAGAAGAGATGGATCGGCTCAAAGAGTCTGGCATCTCTTTGGATAACTTGTTTATCTCTTCGCACGCTCAAATGATCATGCCTTGGCATATCGTTTTGGATGGTGTTTCAGAGAAGAGCTTGGGTGTCTCTAAGATTGGAACGACCAAACGCGGCATTGGTCCAGCCTATCAAGACAAGGCAGCTAGATCTGGCCTTCGCATGGGTGATTTAAAGGACCCCGATTATTTCCGCAAGCGTCTGCAAAGCGTGCTGGATTCTAAAAATATCTTATTAAAAGACGTCTATGGCATAGATACCTATGATCTAGATCGGGTCTACGAAGAATATATGGGTTATGCACAAAGGCTTGTTCCACATATTACCGACACTGTGACCTTGCTGAATGATGCTGCTGAAAATGGAAAGCAGATCTTTTTTGAAGGTGCCCAGGGTGCACTTTTGGATATCGACCACGGCACTTACCCGTTTGTAACCTCTTCTTCAACTACTGCTGGTGGAGCTTCTACCGGAAGCGGCGTTGGTATCAAATATATAGATAGGGTTTTAGGAATTGCCAAGGCCTATCTAACACGTGTTGGTTCTGGTCCATTTCCAACCGAGCTTAACGATGAGGTGGGAGATATACTTTCGCAAATGGGCGCAGAGTTTGGCACAACCACTGGACGCAAGCGCCGCTGTGGCTGGTTTGATGGTGTGATCATCAAATATTCTGCTCGAATAAATGGACTAACCGACATCTGTCTTACAAAGCTTGATGTTTTGGATAGCCTCGAAAAGATTAAGATCTGCGTTGCTTACGAGATAGATGGTCAACGTAGAGATAGCTTGCCAGATACACTTGATGAGTTTGCACGCGCTGTGCCGATCTACGAAGAGCTTGATGGTTGGTGCGAGGATACCACAACTTGCCGCTCATTTGACGATTTGCCCGAGGCGGCCAAAGCCTACGTGCGCAGGATTGAAGAGATCGCTGGGATTAGGGTTTCGATAATTGCTGTTGGCCCAGATCGTGAGCAAACAATCATGCGTAGCTGGTAGAGCGTCACCAAGCGGCGAAGAGCATGTGTCAGGTAACTTCTTAAACTCACCACCGCGCCCCCTAGTGTTGTGGTGGGTACGGAAAGTTTCGAAAAGCATGTGTCACTAGCGTCGCACTAGCGCGCCCTTTCCGTTTGCCAAATAACAGCAGGTCTCAAACTAGACTCCCACTTGAGATTTCAATATAATCTTTAAGTCGTTTGAGCAAGTGGCTAGTGCCCACGCTCTAAAACGAAATGCAAGAGGAATGAATATTCCCACCTTGCGGCGCCTTCAATAATGAGGTTGCTGTCTGGTTTAATTTTTTCGCAATAGCAACTGTATTTGCCCGTAAAAAGGGTACTTTTCAGTGCGCGAACAAAGCCTAGAGACAAGTAGGCTTACATATAGGCGAAACTATCTACCTCCAGCAACATTTGTTTGATGGAGGTTTTTTGTTTGGAAAGCAAAATGAGAATCATATCATCGGAGGTGAACCGAGATTAGCGCACAGGAGACTAGGATCAATGGCGAGATCAGAACAGAACAATGTCGCCTTATCGCAGTAGATGGATCGCAACTTGGTATTTTTGACACTAGAGATGCACTCCGAATTGCTGGCGAACAGGGTCTTGATCTTGTAGAGATTGCGCCTAATGCTGATCCTCCTGTTTGCCGTGTTATGGACTACGGCAAGTACAAGTATGACCAAGAGGTCAAAGCAAAGCATGCTCGCAAAAATCAGGTCAAACTTGAAGTTAAAGAGATGAAATTTCGCCCCAAGATTGGAGTTGGCGACTACGAGACTAAAAAGAAGCACATTATTCGCTTTTTAAATTCTGGTGCCAAAGTCAAGGTAACAATTATGTTTCGTGGGCGAGAGATGGCGCATCCCGAGCAGGGCTTGAATATCCTCGACAAATTAACTGAGGATCTTGCAGATATTGCAGTTGTTGAGAACAAGCCCAAGTTAGAAGGTCGCAATATGCATATGCTCCTTGGGCCTGCTAAAAAATCTTCTAAAAAGTCTTCCAAAAAAGAAGCTGACGCCGAAAGTAAATCTCAAGAACTGATCAAAGAAACGCCTGCTGACGAGTAGTTGTACACGACAGTTTTTAAGTTTTTAAGTTTTTAAGTTGCCTAGCAAACACTGAAGGCAATTGGAATTTAGTGCAAAAAGAATTTTCGCCTAACGCTATGTGAAAGGATGGAATGATTATGCCTAAAATGAAAACCCACAAGGGCACTGCAAAGCGCATAAGGGTTACCGGAAGCGGCAAGCTAGTGCGCGCCAAGGGATATCACAGCCATATCCTCGAAAAAAAGAGTCCGAAGCGTAAGAGAAACATGCGCAAAGAAACTGTAATCGACAAAGCCGATGAAAAGGTTCTAAAGCGCAGTTTAGGCCTACGCTAAAAGTTTGCCCTTAAAAAGTAAGAAGAAAGCTTTGCGCTTTTTTAGGTAAAGGAGAAGATTAAGATGGCTCGTGTAAAGCGTTCTATTAATGCTCGAAAGAAGCGCCGCACCGTTTTTAAGCGCGCCAAGGGATATTATGGTGCAAATTCTAGAACCTATCGCTCAGCAAAAGAGCAGGTTCAGCATTCTTTGCAATATCAATATAGAGACCGCAGGAACAAGAAGCGCGATATCCGCAAACTTTGGATCACCCGTATTAACGCCGCTGCGCGCATCAACGGTATGCCCTACTCGGTTTTTATGCATGGTCTTAAGATCGCCGGTATTGAGCTCGACCGCAAAGTTTTGGCAGATATGGCAGTAAACGATGCGCCTGCATTTGCAGCTCTTTGTGACATTGCCAAAAAGGCTCTCTCATAAGACTATGGGTAGTCAAACTAGATAAACTTTTTTACTAAGCGTGGTTAATCGCCCCGCTTTTTTACTGTTGTAAAATTGTTTGCAACCTACAAAAATTAGACTTGAAAAAGGGCTGACAGCCGCTATCTATTAAAACTTTTATAAATAAGCTATGAGCCCACCCTGATAATTGTTCAAAAGCACTACAAAGAGGAGAGTGTATGAGGGAGATGCACATCTCGACGCTCAGCGACGAACAGAGTTCTGTTGCTGAGCTTCAGAAAGCATTGGGTGAGCGTTTTATCAAAAGTACGCTCTCTCCGTGCCCAGTAGAATTCACCGCCGCATTTGTTAATATTTGCAATTCGCAATCATGCGGTAAATGTACACCTTGCAGAATCGGTCTTCATCAACTACATAATCTGATTGAAAAGATCTTGAGTGGTCGGGGAACTCTAGAGACCCTACGTCTGATCGAGAAAACCGCTCGCGATATATCGCTTACAGCAGATTGTGCTATTGGATCTGAGTCAGCCGCATTGGCACTAGAGGCTATACAGGGATTTAGCGCTGACTTCCATGCACATATTGAAAAAGGATATTGCGAATTTACCGCTAACGACCTAATCCCTTGCATGTCGAATTGCCCAGCACGAGTTGATATTCCAGGCTATATCGCCTTAGTCGAAGCTGGCAGATATACAGATGCTGTAAAGCTTATTCGTAAAGACAACCCCCTGCCTATTGCATGTAGTTCGATCTGTGAGCATCCATGCGAGGTTAACTGCCGCCGTGGAATGTTAGATGACCCCATTAACATCCGTGGAATCAAACGATATGCATGCGATCATATGGAGGAAGATTACGAGCCAAACCGTTATGATCCAACCGGCAAGAAGGTTGCAGTTATCGGAGGTGGCCCAGCAGGACTTACGGCCGCCTACTATCTAACTTTAATGGGACACAGCGTTACAATCTATGAACAGCGCACATACTTAGGTGGAATGATGCGCTACGGCATTCCAAATTATCGCTTTGACAAGGAATTGCTAGAGTACGAGATTCAATGGATTTTGCGCCAGGGCATCGAGGTTATTAACAATGTAAGCGTCGGACGCGACATTTCCATCGAGGATTTGCAGCGCGATTTCGATGCAATGTTTATCGCCATTGGTGCGCATGACGATCGCAGGCTTAACCTTGTTGGAGAGAGTTCTCCAAATGTTATGTCGGCAGTTCAGATGCTTCGCGACATTGGAGAGGGTCTAACTCCCGATTTCAAGGATCAGACGATCGCAATTGTTGGCGGCGGAAATGTTGCCATGGATGTTGCACGCTCATCTGTCCGCCTGGGAGCAAAGCGTGTAGTTGTTATCTACAGGCGTCGTCGTGTCGATATGACAGCTCAGGAAGAAGAGATCAGAAACGCTTTGTCAGAGGGCGTTGAGATCGTCGAGCTTCACAATCCAACCTCTTTAGAACTTGAAGATGGTTGCGTCAGTGGTGTCGTTGTTCAACCGCAGATCATAGGTCCTGTTGTTGGCGGACGCGCCTCTATGCGCGATGCTGTCGAACCTCCTTTTACTATTAAGTGTGACAAGGTTGTTGTTGCAATTGGACAAAGTATCGATTCGCAAGCATTTGCAGACTTTGGCATTCCAGTAAACAAAGGTCGCATTGTTGCCGACGGCGGCTGCATTGTCAAAGGCTATGATGGAATCTTTTCCGGCGGTGACTGTGTTACTGGTCCAGATACCGTTATCAATGCAATTGCAGCTGGCAAGGTTGCAGCAAGAAATATCGATACCTATCTAGGCTACAACCACGTAATTGAGCGAACAGTTGATCTTCCTTCTATCAAATTTAAGGGAAGGATTTCGTGTGCGCGCTCCGAGATGCATGAGCGTGGAGTCGAAGTTCGACGTCATGACTTCGAAATGTTTGAAAAAGGTCTCACTGATGAGGCTACGATGCAGGAAGCCAATAGATGCTTGCATTGTGATCACTACGGTTTTGGAGCCTTCAGAGGTGGGAGGATTGACAAATGGTAAGAAGAGAACACCAACATGGAGCTCAAAGCGCTGTAGCTGAGCCTCAAAAAATGGTTAGAGTTGTTATCGATGGTCTAGAGGTTGAAGTCCCTGAGCATACTTCGATTCTAAAGGCTGCACGTGCTGCTGGAATCTCTATTCCTACTCTTTGTTACCTCGAAGATATTAACGAGATTGGCGCATGTAGAGTTTGCGTAGTTGAAATCGAAGGACTTCAACAACTAGCTGCCGCATGCAATAACGAGGTAACCGATGGAATGGTCGTTCACACAAATAGCTCACAGGTTCGCGAAGCAAGAAAGACCAACGTCGAGTTGATTTTGTCGCAACATAATGTTTCATGCACCAACTGTGTTCGTGGAGGAAACTGCGCGCTTCAAAAAGTAGCTAATGAGCTTGGTCTTTACGAACTCCCCTACGAAAAAAATATCCCGGCAAGGCGTAAACATCAAGATTTTCCTCTTGTTAGATTTGAAGATAAGTGCATTAAGTGCCTGCGTTGTGTTCAAGTATGCGACAAAGTTCAAGATGTTCGCATTTGGGACTTTATTAATCATGCTGCGCACACAACGATCGGCGTTAAGGACGGTCTAAATCTCAAAGACACCAACTGCACCTTATGCGGACAATGCATTACACACTGTCCAGTAGGCGCTCTTCGTGGTTATGATGATACAGACAAATTCTTCGACGCGCTCGCCGATCCCGACACAACCGTAATTGTTCAGATTGCGCCTGCCGTTAGAGCTGCATGGGGCGAGTCTTTGGATCTCCCCCGCGAAAAGGCGACTGTAAAAAGACTTGTTGCAGCTCTCAGAAGAATGGGTGTGGACTACATCTTTGACACTGTATTTTCTGCTGACCTCACGATTATGGAGGAGGCCAGCGAATTTTTGGAGCGCTTCTCGAACAAAGACGACTACAATTGGCCAATGTTTACGTCGTGCTGCCCAGGTTGGGTGCGCTTTGTAAAAGGTCATTATCCAGAGCTTGTCGACAATCTATCTACTGCAAAATCGCCACAGCAGATGTTTGGTGCGCTTGCAAAGACTTTTTGTGCTGAGCATCTTAATCTAGACCCTGACAAGATTGTCTCTGTCTCAATTATGCCCTGCGTTGCAAAGAAATCTGAACGCGCAATTCCTACCATGAATGATGCTGGACATGGTATGGATGTCGACATCGTTTTGACAACGCGTGAGGTCGATCGCATGATTCGCTCAGAACATATGGTTCCTGAATTTTTAGAGGAGGAGGAATTTGACTCCCCTCTAGGCGCTGGCACTGGTGCTGGAGTTATCTTTGGTGCGACTGGCGGTGTTATGGAAGCTGCCCTTCGTTCAGCATATTACTTTGTAATGGGCAAGAATCCAGATCCTGACGCTTTTAAAGATGTTAGAGGCACTCGAGGCTGGAAAGAGGCGACCTTTATGATGGGCGAGGTGCCTGTTAGGGTTGCTGTTGCTAGTGGGCTTGGAAATACCCGTAGACTTTGTGAAGCTCTCTTAAATGGCGAAGTTGAGTATGACTTTGTTGAGATTATGGCATGTCCAGGCGGATGCGCCGGAGGCGGCGGTCAGCCAATCTCTGAAGGTCAAGAGCTTGCTGGCGTTCGTGGTGAGATTCTCTATGGTCTAGATAAGATCAACGACTTACGTTTCTCGCATGAAAACCCTGCTGTAAAGCAATGTTATGAAGAACATCTAGGTGAGCCACTATCAGAAAAATCACATCATTTATTGCATACTGACCATCATCTATGGAAGATGCCTTACGAAAAGCAACTCAATGAGCTAGATGAACTTGATTACTAATATTTTTCAAGTATTCACCAAGCACAAGCGATAAATTTGACCCTGTTATACCATCGTAGATATAACAGGGTCAAAGATTATAGAACGGGGCTTAACGGAAAACTGTCCTAGACTTCAGTCTTTTTTGTCCTATAAGCCAAATCACCCGACTCGTCTATGAATACACTAAGCTCAGACATTTATCTCCTAAAATGAAAGCGGCGAGGAAAACGTCCTCGCCCTTGGGTGGACCAGGGCCTTTCGGCCAGCCCAGAATATGCCCTATTTATAGCAGATTTCTCGAATTTTGTCTATGGGGATCCTTTTGGTGATTTCTGAACCTCTTGGCGTCTATAGCCCCAAAGACGGACGAAACTTTCCAAACTCCGCGCAACACTAACTGCAACCTTGCAAACTTAATGCAA
>CAZLCK010000040.1:0-14655 GCA_964558235.1 uncultured Coriobacteriaceae bacterium | reverse complement strand
GTTAAGCGTAACGGGGGGGGGGAATTTGTCTATAAAAAATTTGTAATTGGGGAAATAGATTGATTTTAAGCCAGTATTTATTAACAAGCTATTAATGATTGATTGAAAAAACTGCCTCGATCGACGTCAATCAATCGAGGCAGTTAAGTAAATTTTCAAGCTAGAACAATTTAATTATTGCTCATCATCTATGCCGACAATATTATCGTCATCCATATCGATCTCAGAAAGGCCGACCTCTCTAAAGAGCTCATCCAATTCAGCACTATCCTTGATCTGACTAATAGGAGGCATATTCGGTGCTCCGATAACATCATCAGGATCTGCTGTATAACTTCGAGATATTCCGGTGTCTAGCAACAAAGATGAGTCATCTGGAGAGAATACCATCTCGAGTAGCTGTGAAACTTCAGAATCATTAGAGAAATTATCGTTATCGAGAATGTAGAGCAGATCATGTTGAGCAAGACCTTCTCTGAGCTCCTCTATAGCCTTTGAGCCAATTCCCTCGATACGACTCAAATCTTCCTGAGTCTGTCCGACTAGATCGTTAACAGTCTCAATTCCAGCCTCTGAGAACTTATTAGCCCACCTTTGTGAAATTCCTAGATCATCAAAGAGATATAGATTTCCAACTTCAGGAGGAAGCTTTATAGCGGTACTATTGTTACCAATTCCGCCAATGTAGTTGGTAAATCCACCCGACATTCCAAGGTAATCTTCAACATCCAAAGACCAATCTTGTGGCTTTGGCAACAATGTCTCCAACTCTTGTAGCTCTTCAGGAGCAAACTCAGGCAAGCTCTCTGCATCGATGGAATCACCATCAACAGGAATACCATGATAGGTCAGTTGGAGATCGCGATAACGCTTGAGTCCAGTTCCTGAAGGAATTGATTTACCAATAATTACATTTTCTTTTAGGCCATGCAGATAGTCAATCTTGCCTTCGATAGCTGCATCGGTAAGAACCTTGGTGGTCTCCTGAAACGATGCAGCACTCAAGAACGAGTCAGTTGCCAAAGATGCTTTGGTAATTCCAAGGAGAATTGGCTGACCAACTGGTGGATTTCCATTCTCAAGGATAATACGCTCAGACTCTCTTCTAAACTCGTTCACATCGACTTGAGTTCCTGGCAAAAAGTCGGAATCTCCAGACTCCAAAACAGAAACTTTTCGAAGCATCTGGCGTGCAATTGCCTCGATGTGCTTATCGTTGATATCTACGCCCTGAGAAACATAGACTTCCTGTACTTGAGAAACGATATAACGAAGTGTCGTATTAGGATCGGTTAGTCTTAACAGATCATGAGGGTTAATCGAGCCTTTTGTAAGCTGTTGAGCAACTTCAACATGGCATCCATCAACTATTCCATTCATCAGCTGTGCTCTCGCAGGAATTTGATAACTAGAAGTATTACCCTGCTCATCGAGAATCGACAAGGTCTTTGAAGTCTTGTCATCTGTGATCGAAAGTGTACCAGCAATATCGGCCAAGACAGCCTGTCCTTTTGGTCTACGTGCTTCAAAGAGCTCTGTAACACGAGGCAGACCATGAGTGATATCGTCTCCAGCAACTCCTCCTGTGTGGAAAGTTCTCATCGTAAGCTGAGTACCAGGCTCACCAATTGATTGAGCTGCAATAATTCCAACAGCAGTTCCGATATTAACTGGGAGGCGAGTTGACAAGTCCCAACCATAGCACTTTTGACAAATACCCTGATCAGACAGGCATGTCATGATTGTTCTGATCGAAACATCCTTAATACCCGCTGCAACAAAGGATTCTAAGGCCTCTACAGATGGGATATATTCCTCTTTATCTAGCAAAATCTCGCCAGTGTTTGGATCAACAACGGGATCTTGCAAACATCTTCCTACCAGATTGTCATCGATATCGCCACGATTATCTAAGATCGGATAAGCAATGCCCTCGTCAATTCCGCAATCATACT
The DNA here is from genome assembly GCA_964558235.1 of uncultured Coriobacteriaceae bacterium. GTDB lineage: Bacteria > Actinomycetota > Coriobacteriia > Coriobacteriales > CADBOM01 > CAZLCK01. The sequence goes on along the minus strand of CAZLCK010000040.1, from coordinate 12,700 downwards.
CACGGATAATAACGTCTTGAGCGACGTCTACAAGCCTTCTGGTTAGATAACCAGAGTCTGCCGTTCTAAGCGCGGTATCAGCGAGACCCTTTCTGGCACCATGTGTAGAGATAAAGTATTCGAGTACCGATAGACCCTCGCGGAAGTTTGCCTTAATTGGGCGGTCGATGATCTCACCCTTTGGATCGCTCATAAGACCACGCATACCAGCAAGCTGCCTAATCTGCTTCATATTTCCACGAGCACCAGAAAATGCCATCATGTAGATCGGATTAAACTTATCGAAGTTTGCGATCATTGCAGATCCAACATCTTCGTTAGCTTGATTCCAAATATCTATAGTTTGCTTATGGCGATCTTCTTCACTGATGAATCCCATCGCATAGCCCTCATCGATTTGGGCTATCTTTGCATCTGCTGAAGCTAAAATTTCAGATTTCTCAGGCGGGATGGTCGCATCATAAACAGACACGGTAATTCCAGCCTTTGTAGCAAAGTGAAATCCCATCGACTTTAGCCCGTCTAGGATTGCAGGCATATCAGAAAGCTCATAGCGACTAGTGCAATTCTCGATCAAGTCATCGATTTCTTCCTTATTCATCTCATAATTGATAAATGGGAAGTCATCTGGCAAAACCGAATTAAAAATGATACGGCCAATTGTTGTCTGCAAACGTTCGCCCGCTTTATGCTCAGTAAAGCAATGCTTACTCTTCTTCTTAGCACCACTGTTATCTTCATCGATAAACTTCTCAACGGTATCTTGAGTTAAGCGCACGTAGATCTTAGCTTGCAAATCGACATCTGCTCCAGAGTCATAAGCATTCATCGCATCTTTGAAGTCGATAAATGCTCTTCCCTCTCCTGGGAATCCATCGCGAGCAGCGGTCAAATAGTACAAGCCAATAATCATATCCTTAGTAGGAACGGTCAAAGCGCGTCCATGGGCAGGAGACTTGATGTTGTTTGAAGAGAGCATCAAAACTCTTGCCTCAGCTTGAGCCTCAACAGATAGTGGCACATGTACAGCCATCTGGTCACCGTCAAAATCTGCATTAAACGCAGTACACATCAAAGGATGCAAACGAATTGCTTTTCCTTCGACAAGAACCGGCTCAAATGCTTGGATTCCAAGACGGTGAAGAGTAGGTGCTCTGTTCAGCAAGACAGGATGCTCGGTAATAACATCTTCCAAAACGTCCCAAACAACGTTATTTCCGCGATCAACTGCCTTCTTGGCAGCCTTGACATTTGGATAGTGTTCTAACTCAACAAGCCTCTCGATAACAAATGGCTTGAAAAGCTCTAGTGCCATCGCCTTCGGTAAACCGCATTGATGAAGCTTTAGTTGTGGGCCAACAACAATGACGGAACGGCCAGAGTAATCAACACGCTTACCTAACAAATTTTGACGGAAGCGACCCTGCTTACCCTTAAGCATGTCAGAGAGCGACTTCAAAGGTCTGTTGCCTGGTCCAGTAACTGGGCGTCCACGACGTCCATTGTCAAATAATGAATCAACAGCCTCTTGAAGCATGCGCTTTTCGTTATTGACGATAATCTCAGGAGCACCAAGATCTAAAAGCCTCTTTAAGCGGTTGTTTCTATTGATAACGCGTCTGTAGAGGTCATTAAGATCCGATGCAGCAAATCTACCACCATCTAATTGCACCATAGGACGAAGATCTGGCGGCAAAACAGGGATGACAGTAAGAATCATATCCTCTGGCTTGTTATCGCTTTTTAGGAAAGACTCAACAACCTTAAGACGTTTAATAGCCCTGATCTTGCGCTGTCCACGACCATCCTTGATAATCTCTCGAAGCTCCTTAGAGATCTCATCAAGATCTGCTGCTTCCAACAGTTCTTTTATAGACTCTGCACCCATTCCGCCATGAATATAGTCGGAATAATTTAGCTTAATCTCACGGTATAGATTCTCATCAAGTATGAGTTCTTTTTCCTCAATTCTTGAGAATACTTCGAAAGCTTGTTGACGGAGTTCTTTGCGATCAGCATATTCCTCTTTAACATCGGCAATCTCTGAAGCTATCTCCTCTGGAGTCATAAGCTCATCAGAGTCGATTTCGCCACCAAATTCTTCAAGATTAGCGGTCTCGATATTTAGTCTCTCAATGCTTTCGATAACGCGTTCGCATTCAGCATCTAGCTCTTCTAGATCTGCATCGAGTTCATCGCGAAGCATGTCTAGATCGGCCTCGCGAGCCTCATGGTCGATCCAAGTTACGATTGCAGACGCAAAATACAAAACCTTCTCAAGATCCTTTGGTGGGATATCCAAAAGATATCCAAGGCGCGAAGGTGACCCTTTGAAATACCAGATGTGGCTTATAGGTGCTGCAAGCTCAATGTGACCCATACGATCACGGCGAACTTTAGAACGAGTGACCTCAACACCGCAGCGCTCACAAACAATTCCCTTAAAACGGATGCGCTTGTACTTGCCGCAACTGCATTCCCAATCCTTGGTTGGACCAAAGATCTTCTCACAAAAGAGGCCATCTTTTTCTGGTTTTAAAGTTCTGTAGTTGATAGTCTCCGGCTTTTTGACCTCGCCGTAGCTCCAGCTTCTAATCTTCTCGGCGCTAGCAAGTCCTATACGGATGCTATCAAAGTTGTTAACGTCCAGCTCTGCCATTGCAGGTTACTCCCCTTCCTCAATGCCGAGAAGCGTATCATCATCGCTGTCCATATCGATTAGTTCGTTTGCGATCATATCTAAAACATCATCTTCATCATTGCCAGCAGGTTGTTCAATGAGCAAATCGAGATCTGGGTCGCGATCGAGTTCGCGCTCAGTCTTTACTTGATGATCAGAGATCATCTCGACATCAAGCGCCAATGACTTCATCTCTTTAATCAATACCTTAAACGACTCTGGGATCTCAGGAGCCGGGATGTTCTCACCCTTAACGATGTGCTCGTAAGCCTTAACACGTCCAGAGGTGTCATCCGACTTAACAGTTAGGATCTCCTGCAATACATTTGCTGCACCGTATGCATAGAGAGCCCAAACTTCCATCTCTCCAAATCTCTGACCACCAAATTGAGCCTTACCACCCAAAGGTTGTTGGGTAATAAGTGAGTATGGGCCAGTTGAACGAGCATGAATCTTGTCGTCAACTAAGTGCGAAAGTTTAAGAATGTAATTTCTACCGACTGTGATCTGCTCACGGAACTTCTCACCTGTACGACCATCATATAGATCGGCCTTACCTGTTAGAGATAGTTGCGGGATAAACTCCTCACGAACATAATCACCAAGCTCAGCTTTGGCTTTACGAATCAAATTCTTATTTGCTTTATCGATAGCATCAGAGATCTCTTGCTCTGTAGCGCCATCAAAGACTGGTGTTGAGATATAAACGGGTCCTGGAACAACCTCGTCACCCTCATCATTCCAACCTACAGAAGCAGCCCAGCCAAGATGAGTCTCCATTAGCTGTCCAACATTCATACGAGAAGGAACACCTAGTGGATTTAGGATGATATCGACTGGCGTGCCATCGGATAGATATGGCATATCCTCGACAGGCAAAATCCTTGAGATAACGCCTTTATTACCATGGCGTCCTGAGAGCTTGTCACCCTGTTGAATCTTTCTTTTTTGAGCAATATAGACTCTAACGAGCTCATTAACACTTGGTGGAAGCTCATCTCCATTGTCAACCGAGAATCTGATAATTCCGATTACGCGACCTTCAGCTCCATGAGGGACTTTTAGAGATGTATCTCTTGCCTCACGTGCCTTTTCACCAAAAATCGCGCGGAGTAATCTCTCTTCAGCAGTTAGCTCGGTCTCTCCTTTTGGAGTAACCTTTCCAACCAAAACATCACCAGGAAAGACCTCAGCGCCGATGCGAACAATACCATCTGCATCCAAATTAGCGAGCATATCCTCACTCATATTTGGAATCTCACGAGTGATCTCCTCTGGGCCGAGCTTTGTATCGCGAGCATCGATCTCATACTCAGAGATATGAATCGAGGTCAGAAGATCCTCGCTTACCACTCTCTCAGATAAGATGATAGCGTCCTCGTAGTTATAACCCTCCCATGGCATATAAGCAACGATCAGGTTTTGCCCAAGTGCAAGCTCGCCAAGGTCAGTTGATGGGCCGTCTGCTAAAACATCTCCAACCTTTACACGTTCGCCAGTACGAACCAAAGGTTTGTGGTTTAAACAACCGCTTTGATTAGACCTCTGGAACTTTGGAAGCTCATAGTTTACCGTCTCGCCAGAATCACTCTTAATTCTAATGAGGTCGGATTGCACATATTCAACTACACCATTTGTCTTCGACAATATGATTTCACCAGAGTCAACTGCACAACGGTATTCCATACCAGTTCCAACTAGTGGAGCGCTTGGACGAAGTAGCGGCACGGCTTGACGTTGCATATTCGATCCCATCAAAGCACGATTTGCGTCATCGTGCTCCAAAAATGGAATCAAAGCAGTAGCGACAGATACCATCTGTCGTGGTGAAACATCCATGTAGTCGACCTGCGAAGGTGGAACTTCGGCAGGCTCTCCAAATGTTCCATCGACACCTTTAGTACGGCAAAGAACTCGCTCTGCTTCGATCTCGTTTCCGTCTTTGTCATAGGATACAAACATACGAGTATCTAGATTAAACAGGTCGTTAGCCTGCGCGATTGTATAATTTTCCTCTTCGTCGGCCGTTAGATAGTCGATCTCATCTGTGACCCTACCATCGATAACCTTACGATAAGGAGCTTCAATAAATCCAAATGGATTAACATGCGCATATGTTGCTAGAGAACCGATAAGACCAATATTCGGACCTTCAGGAGTCTCGATAGGACACATTCTTCCATAGTGAGAGGTGTGAACGTCACGAACTTCAAATCCTGCCCTCTCGCGCGAAAGACCACCAGGACCTAATGCAGAAAGACGCCTTTTGTGCGTAATCCCTGCAGCAGGATTGGTTTGATCCATAAACTGAGAAAGCTGCGAAGATCCAAAAAACTCCTTGATAGCAGCGACGATCGGCCTGATGTTAATTAGCGATTGTGGAGTGATGTCGTCAAATTCTTGAGTAGACATACGCTCGCGAACAACACGCTCCATACGAGACAGACCAATTCTAAATTGGTTTTGGATAAGCTCGCCGACCGTACGGACACGACGATTTCCAAAATGGTCGATGTCATCTGTTTGACAACGTGGATCACCATTGTGCAAATCTATGATGTAGCGCATAGTCGATACGATGTCATCTGGAGTAAGAACCGTACAAGATGAATCGATATCCAATCCAAGTTTCTTATTGATCTTGTAACGACCAACGTTTGCTAAATCGTAGCGTTGTGGATTTGTAAATAGGTTTTGCAAAAGCACCCTAGCAGAATCAACTGTTGGGGGCTCGCCTGGGCGAAGACGTCTATAGAGTTCGATTAATGCCTCTTTTTGAGAAGTTGCTCCGTCGCGATTTAGAGTGCGCATAACGATCTCAGAATCGCCAAGAAGCTCGATGATCTCTTCTTTAGTTTCGGCAATACCCAAAGCACGCAAAAGCAGAGTTGCCGGTTGCTTACGCTTGCGATCAACTCTAACTGACAAGATATCACGCTTGTCAGTCTCGAACTCAAGCCAAGCTCCCCTTGAAGGAATAACTTTAGCGTTGTACAAAATTGCATCAGATGTCTTATCCGGCTCGGAATCAAAATAAACTCCGGGCGAACGCACCAACTGGCTAACTACAACGCGCTCAGTTCCGTTAATAATAAAAGTACCCTGCTCGGTCATCAGCGGGAAGTCACCCATGAAGATGTCCTCCTGCTGTTTTATCTCTCCAGTCCTTTTGTCAACGAGACGAACCATAACAAAAAGTGGAGCTTGATAAGAGATATCCTTCTCCTTGCACTCCATAACGGAATACTTAGGATCTCCAAGCTCATGCCCAAGAAATACTAGGGACAACTTCTTTTGGTTGTTCTCGATTGGGGAGATGTCTTGGAAGGCCTCTTGAATGCCTTCTGTCTTGAACTTCTCATAGGACTCCGTCTGAATTGCCATCAGATTCGGAACATCCATGACCTCTGGGATTTTCGCGAAACTTTTGCGGGTGCGGTGGTGTGTTGATTGAGTGGAAGTCTTTTCGCTCACCACTAGGCCTCCTAGTTTTAAAAATGAAAGCTACGCTAATACAGGCAAAATACCAGTCTATGAAACCTATTTTGATCGGTCAATAATTGAAATAAATCTTTTCGTCAACGGTTTATAAATTATTTTTAGATAAACGATATAAAACTCACAGGGAAAAGTTGGTAATTGCAGCAATCTAAAAACACTATTAAGTTAAGCAATTTTTTACCATCTGCATAACTTATTTTTGATCAAACAAAAAAATAAAATTACCAAAACATACGTAGACGAGCGATCCATATATAAAAATATGAATCTGCTCGTCTAATAGAATTCTTAGACCATTAGTCTTTCAAACTGATTTAAAAGTATTAAGTCTCTTAAATTGAAATTACTTAATGGTAACAGCTGCGCCAGCCTCTTCAAGCTTAGTCTTTGCTTCGTCAGCCTTATCCTTATCAACACCTTCAAGAACAGCTGCAGGAGCACCCTCGACAACCTCCTTGGCTTCCTTAAGACCAAGACCGGTAAGCTCACGAACAACCTTAATAACAGCGATCTTGTTATCGCCAAAACCCTCTAGAGTAACGTCGAATGAGGTCTTCTCCTCAGCAGCGCCACCTTCGGCTCCACCTGCAGCAGGAACAGCGACAGCAGCGACTGGAGCGGCAGCAGAAACTCCAAATACTTCCTCTAATTCCTTAACGAGCTCAGAAAGCTCTAGTGCTGGCATTTCCTTTAGTGCCTCGATGATCTCATCTTTGCTGATGGCCATGTTATCTCTCCTTTGTATCGGTATAGTTTTTTCACACTATCTAAATTGTTTTAGTTAAAAAATGCTCTATGTTTCACTTACATTATTTAAGCTGCTAAATCACTTTGCATTTGCTTAAGCAATCTAGTAATACTATGCAACCTTAAGCAGCCTTTTGGTCTGCAATAGCTTTGACAACTCTTGCGAATTGCTCTGCTGGGCCATTGAGAACCCTGACAAGACCCTGAGCAGGACCTTGCATAACGCTGAGTAGCTGAGCAAGTAGTTGATCGCGAGATGGAAGATCTGCAATAGCCTTCATCTGCTCTGCATCAACCTCGCGGCCATCCATAATGCCACCCTTGAAGACTAGCTTGTCGTTGGACTCGCCATACTCTTTAAGCGCCTTCATGGAAGGAACAGGATCTCCACTTGCAAAAACAAATAGAGATGGCCCTGTTAAAACCTCATCAAGAGTTGGAAATCCAGCCTCGCTTAAAGCTCTCTTAGTGAGTGTATTCTTGAGAACCTTAACGGTAGCCCCAGTCTCACGTATAGCATTGCGAAGCGCTTCGGACTCCTTGACCGTTAGACCTCTGTAGTCGACGATCCATACAGCTGAGGTCTCCTTTAGCTCCTTAGCTATCTGAGCGACCTTCTCTTCCTTTGCAACTGCTGGCATCTTTTAGTTTGCACCTCCTCTCACTTCAACGTCTTCGTTTTAAACCACTTAAAGCCCGTAACGTTGAAGAGAGCGTAAAAAAATACGACCCTTCACTGCCAAACAGGAAGAGTCGAAGAAGTTTTAGAGAACAGATCAAAAGTCCTATAAACTATCGACCACCTCGGCAGGCTGGAAAAATTCCATTTAAACTCATTTCGAGCACCGACTGTCTAGGGCAGCTACTTAGCTTTAAGAAGTTATTTCAACAATTCATTAGTTGTAAAACAACCTTTATTAATTTGTCATTTTTACGAAGTATCAGTCAATGCTGACACTTACAGTAATTTGCTAAACGGACAATAAATTTTACAAAGCAGGTATATTCGCTAGCAAAATAACATTCAATTAGAGTTCATTAGAGTTCTACAGAAATTGAGTTATCCACATGGACACCAGGACCCATTGTTGAAGCGAGAGTAACAGACTTCACATAACGACCCTTAGCAGATGCTGGACGAACTCTCATGATCTCAGAGATTAAAGTCTGATAGTTCTCGAGAATAGCCCTGTCCTCAAAAGAGGTCTTTCCAATTGGAACATGAATGATTCCAAACCTATCAGCACGATACTCAACACGTCCAGCCTTCAATTCCTTTACGATTTTTTCAACATCGTTGGTAACAGTTCCAAGCTTTGGATTTGGCATGAGTCCATGAGGGCCAAGAATCTTTCCTAGGCGTCCAACTTTTGACATCATATCTGGAGTTGAAACTGCTGCGTCAAAATCGAGCATACCACCTTGAATATCCTGGATTAAATCGTCACTTCCAACAATGTCTGCACCAGCAGCTTGTGCTTCACGTGCTTTATCACCCTCGGCAAAGACTGCAACCCTAACATCTTTACCAGTTCCATTTGGTAAAGAGATAGATCCTCTAAGTTGTTGGTCTGCTTTTCTTGTGTCGATTCCAAGACGAATGTGAATCTCTACAGTCTCATCAAACTTTGCATACTTTAGCTCTTTGACAAGCTTGACAGCCTCATTTGGACTATAGAGCTTGCCTGGCTCTAGCTTAGCTAGTGCATTGCGATGTTTTTTTGCAACCTTTGGCATGTTTATCTCCTTTGTGGTGTAAATGCGAGCCATACCAGCTCTTCCACTTTTATCTAACGCTGCCATATTGTTAGCAGCGCTATATCCGAAACTTATTCTTTTAAGCTTTTACCAATTCACTCAAAAAGTTATGCCCGACTTGAACAAAATATCTAACTACGAGCTTGCAGCTTAGTAGTTTGTCTGAATTGCAATAGGCTTATTACCTTTACGAGTAACATAAGATCCAGTATCAGCTACGCCCTCAACACGGATTCCCATCGACCTTGCAGTGCCCATGATAATCTTTTCAGCTGCCTCAATCGTATTGGCATTTAGATCTGGAAATTTGATCTCTGCGATCTCACGAAGCTGTTCTTTAGTAAGCTCACCAACCTTGTTGATATGTGGCTCACCAGAAGCACTCTCAAGACCTAGAGCTTGCTTGATAAGAAATGCAGCCGGAGGAGTCTTGCAGACAAATGAAAAAGTCTTGTCTTCATAAACGGTGATCTCAACAGGAATAACTGTACCCTGCCTATCTTGAGTCTCTGCATTGAAGGCTTGGCAAAATTGCATGATGTTAACACCCTGAGCACCTAGTGCTGGTCCTACTGGAGGTGCAGGAGTAGCATTTCCGCCCTCGATCTGTAGCTTAATAAAACCTGCTACTGCCTTTGCTGCCATCTCTGTAAACCACCCTTTCATATCTTGAGCTCAGTTTTTAAGCTCAAAACTAGGATTCAAAATACTTCCGAATCGCACTTTCGAAAACATCCACAAAAAGAGAAGCTCTTAGGATTGCGATTCAACTTACTCTCCTAAGCAATTTGTGAATGTAGAAAAATCGATTAAACCTTAGCAACCTGGTCAAATGTCAACTCAACCGGAGTTCCACGACCAAAGATCGAGACCATAACCTTGACCTTACCAGCCTCTGGCAAAACCTCACTAACAATTCCATCAAACTCAGCCAATGGTCCAGAGACAACCTTAACCGCTTCTCCGACTGTAATATCCGTACTTGTCTTACGTGGAATATCACGGCTTGAGCGACCCATGATCTTTTGATACTCAGCACGAGTAAGTGGCGTTGGTTTTCCTTGAGCGCCAACAAAGCCGGTAACACCTGGGGTGTTTCTAACAACACTCCAGACCTTATCATCAAGATCCATTCTAATCAGAACATAGCCAGGGAAGATCTTCTTTTCAGAGGTAATTCTACGTCCGCCCTCTTTGATCTCCGTAACCTCTTCTGTAGGGATTTGGATATCAGCAATTTGATCTTGCATCTCCATCGACTCAATGCGATGCGTTAGATTATCCTTAACCTTTTTCTCGTATCCGGAATAAGTGTGTAAGACATACCATCTCTTGCCCATAAATTAGCCTCCTATTCCTGAGAACAAATAAAGGAGAGGAGTAACTACGGCATCAACAACATAGATGATTACGCCAAAGAATACCAAAGCTAACAAAACGATAACTGTCATTTTGCCAACTTCACGCTTTGTTGGCCAAACAACTCTCTTTAGCTCAGTACGAACGCCACGCAAATAGTTGATAAAAGTCCAAATGAACTTCGGGCCTCTTCTTGGCTTATTCTTCTTAGCTTCAGCCTTTGCAGCCTTTTTACGAGCTTTCTCAGCCTTCTTCCTACGCTTTGCAGCATCTGCATCAGATTGTTTAGCCTTTTCTTTGGAAGGTTTTTCAGCCTCAACAGTAGAAGACTTGTCATCCCCTTTTTCATCAGAAGGCATAACCTCTTCGTTTTCTACCTTGCTTCCTTCGGATGATTCAGAATTGCCTTCCTCGGAAACAACAGATGCCTCCTCGTGTTGTGAGGAGGCCTCTAGATTAGCGCTAGAAGTGCCCTGTGCACGTTGCTTGAGCTTTTTGCGCTCTGCGCGTGTCTTTTTTGCCATTAACTTAATTCCATCCGTAGTAACTCAAACAAATAAAACTCTCACTTACATGGAGACTAATTAAAAAGATGGCAGGCCAGGAGGGACTCGAACCCCCAACAAACGGTTTTGGAGACCGCCGCTCTACCAATTGGAGCTACTGGCCTGTATCAACTACTACCTTGTCTCCTTATGGGAAGTGTGATGACCGCACCACTTGCAATACTTCTTAAACTCAATACGGTCAGGGTTATTCTGCTTATTTTTCTTGGTCGTGTAATTGCGGCGCTTGCATTCACTGCATGCCAAGGTGACCAATGTACGCATATTGTTTTCCTCCTACATTTTTATGCCAGCGCTAAACGACCAGCGCGAAAGAAAATACCATTTGCCATATGTAAACGTCAATCACCTATCCTGCAAGTGCGCCCATATGCGCCTTGAATAGGAGATTGAAGCCCACATAATAAAACAGCGCTTACTTTTAACCTTGGTTGAAACATCATTTAAAGGGTTCGGCAGTTTAAATACCGAACCCTTGTGATGTTTTAAAAGCTAAAAGTTAAAACTAACTAGCAAAATTAGCTAATGATCTCGGTAACACGACCAGATCCAACAGTGCGTCCACCCTCACGGATAGCGAAGCGAAGACCCTGCTCCATAGCAATAGGCACGATGAGCTCACCAGTGATCTCAACATTGTCACCAGGCATAACCATCTCAGTGCCCTCTGGGAGATGGACAACACCAGTAACGTCAGTGGTGCGGAAGTAGAACTGTGGACGATAACCATCGAAAAATGGAGTGTGACGTCCGCCCTCTTCCTTGGTAAGGACGTAAACTTGTCCCTTGAACTTTTGATGAGGGGTGATCGAACCTGGCTTGCAAAGAACCTGTCCACGGACGATATCCTCACGCTTGACACCACGTAGAAGAGCACCAATATTGTCTCCAGCTTGTGCCTCATCCAAGATCTTACGGAACATCTCAACACCGGTGCAGACTGTCTTGGTGGTCTCTTTAATTCCTACGATCTCGACCTCGTCGTTCATATGGATGATTCCACGCTCAACACGGCCAGTGGCAACAGTACCACGTCCGGTAATGGTGAAGATATCCTCGATTGCCATCAAGAATGGCTTGTCGATCTCACGATCTGGTAGTGGGATGTAAGAATCGACTGCATCCATAAGCTCCCAGATCTTGTCCTGCCACTCTTTATCGCCCTCGAGAGCCTTCAAGGCAGAACCGCGGATAATCGGGGTATCATCTCCTGGGAAATCATACTCGGTGAGAAGCTCACGAGTCTCCATCTCAACGAGCTCGATAAGCTCATCATCGTCAACCATATCGCACTTATTCAAGAAGACGACGATATATGGAACGCCAACCTGGCGAGCAAGAAGAATGTGCTCACGTGTTTGAGCCATAGGACCATCAGTTGCAGCAATAACCAGGATTGCGCCATCCATCTGTGCAGCACCAGTGATCATGTTCTTGATGTAGTCAGCATGTCCTGGGCAGTCAACATGTGCATAGTGGCGAGAATCTGTCTCATACTCAATGTGAGCGATGGAAATCGTAATACCACGCTCGCGCTCTTCTGGTGCCTTGTCGATGTCATCAAAGGCGGTGAAGTCTGCTCGAGCAGATCCGTGAGAGCCATCATTTTCCGAAAGGGTCTTAGAGATGGCTGCTGTAAGAGTAGTCTTACCATGGTCAACGTGACCAATGGTACCGATGTTAACATGAGGCTTAGTACGTTCAAAATGTTCTTTGGCCATAAGGCTCCTCCTTTAAGAGTAATTAACTCGTCTATGCTCTGTAGCAAAATTTCGTCTTATATCTTATATGGAAGATAGAGAAGATCTTTGCCCACAGTGCGGAGCCCATCAAGGATGGCTCCTCTCTTATATATGCAAGTCCCATTTTAAAGAGACATTGGCATCAATGGTAGCGGTGACTGGATTCGAACCAGTGGCAACACGGGTATGAACCGTGCGCTCTAACCAGCTGAGCTACACCGCCATTTCAAATCTTCATAGGATAAATAATCCCATTACAACAAACAGCGCCCGGAAAAGGCGCACAATTTTCTGGAGCCCACAACCGGACTTGAACCGGTGACCTCTTCGTTACCAACGAAGTGCTC